>DASSQB010000443.1:0-2651 GCA_035702725.1 Terriglobales bacterium
TGCACGCGCGTGCCCATGGGAGCGGAAATGTCCACGCCCGTGTGGTACGCGCCCTCACCCGAGAAAGGATCGGTGCGCTCCCCGTAGCTGCTCATCAGCACACCGTCCACCGGCCAGATGTTGGGTTGCGCGTTGAGGTGCCAGCGGCGCGAGAAGTCCATGCGCGAGAGATTGGAGCTGCGGAGGTAATTGTACTCTTCGACGCTTTCTGAGAACGTTGGCAGCAGCTTGCCTTCGGCGGTGATGTCGTTTGGCCCCTCAAGTTTTTGCTTGATCCCGTACGCCACCGACACCTCATTGGCCATCAGCTCGAGCGAGGCCAACTGCTGGTTGGTCTGGTTCACCACATTCTGCAAATTGCGGTAACGCATCCGGAGCTCATCCGCCTCGCGCTTCAGCGAATTGTAGTTGGCCACTTTCCAGGCCATGCGGGCATAGCTCGAAACAAACCCGAAAATGGAAAAACCACCGAACAGCGCAAGCGCCAAAACGATATAAAGGACCTGGTGGGGTATATGAATCCGTCGAAGTCTGCCGTGAAGCGAATGCGCGAGTACAAGAATAAAATACTGTTGCTTCATCTCTTCTCCTTTCAACTCCGGATGTTTGCGGCGCGAAAACTGCTTAGGACGCCGGTACCCTTACGGTCGGCCCGGCATTAAGGAATTGTTAAGGTTTAAACTTTAGCAACTGTTCAAGTTGCGTGTCAAGGCTGCCTGTTGTTAGGATTCGGGCTTGCCCAGTCGTTTACCCGGCGTCTTCTTCCTTCGCAACCTGGTCGCGCGCAGGAGTCTGCTTTTTCAACTGGTTAGGAGAGACTTCGAGCAGCGTTTTGTGGGCTCAGTTGCGGGCTGGTTGTGGGGCATCGTCCACCCCCTGGTGCTGCTCATAAGCTGGACGTTTGTTTTCAGCCTCTGCTTTCACCAAACTTTGCCTCCAGGCCAGCCGGGCACCTATCCCTTGTACTTGTTTGCCGGAATGCTGCCCTGGCTGCTGTTCAGCGAGGTGGTGCAGAGGTCGTCCACGTCGCTGCTGGAACATGCGACCCTCATCACCAAAACCGTTTTTCCTGCCGAGATGGTGCCGCTCTCGGTTTTCCTGTCGTCGCTGGTGAGTCATTTGCTCGCCCTGGCGCTGATGATTGTGGCCGCGGAAATCTGGGTGCGCTCGCTTAGCCCGGTGCTGCTGGTGCTGCCGGTCTATATGCTGTTGCTGGGGCTGCTGGCGGTGGGCATCGGGTGGATTGTGGCGGCGTTGCAGGTCTACCTCCGGGACACATCGCAGGTGGTGACCGTAATTCTGACGTTCTGGTTCTGGCTGACTCCAATTTTCATTTTCGAGAACCAGTTTCCGCACCGGTTGCGGATTCTAATGTACGCCAACCCTCTGTTCTACGTGGTGCGTGCCTACCGGCAGGTGCTGCTGTCAATGGAGGTACCCGCATGGCAGAATGTCCTGCTCGCCGGGGCATACGGGCTGGCCGCATTCTTCCTGGGTGGCCTTGTGTTCCGGCATCTAAAGCGCGGCTTTGCGGACGTGTTATGAACCGATGAGATCGGGGCGATCGGATCATGGTCCGCCGACCGCCACCGACGTCATCGAGACCGGTGTGCGAGGCTTAAAACCGGTCCGCCGAATCCTGCTCTTTCGAATCCTTATCTCCGCTGGTGTGGTTGAATCCGGTTGCGGCGATAAAAGGCCCGGGTTGCGCGAGCGGCGTGCCGTTCACGGCGGCGACCCGCACTAGTATGACTGGCGCAATGCAACTCGCCGGCGCGGAGATCTTGTCGTGGATGCGCGCGTCCCCTGCCGGAGTTAGAGGAACAGCCGCTGTCGTGGCCGCCACTGTTCCGCCGCTGCCTCCGCAAACTAGGCTGGCGCTGACCCCGGTGACCGGCCCGGTAGTGCCCAGCGACGGCAGAATTAGCCCGTCTACCTCCAGTCTCACGTTGCCGTTCGCGTTCACGGTTACGCGCCCGTGAGACACATTCCAGGGAAGCCCGCCACTGGTGACACCGCCGATCACCTGGCCGGGAGTGGAACCGATTAGGGTAGAGCCCAGTATGGCGTCACTATCTTCCGCCAGTGCGCCGACGGTCAGAGATCCGGCAATCAGTAACAAGGTAACTGCTCGTGATGAGACGCTCATGAGTTTGGTCATATCTTCGTTCACTCCTCCTTAGAAGTGGTGGACAGCCCGCGTGCCGTAACAGAATGACAAGCTCGCCACCCCATCAACAAGCTTAAGGAGCTTCTCAAAAAGATGGAATCTGCAACGTGTAAAACCTGAGTAAATTTGGACCCTAGGTAGTGGACGCAGTGGCCGGTTTCGCGGTGAGCGTGGTGGCGTTTGGCGGTGTGCTTGAGCCTTCCCCGTCGGGCTGAGTCCCCGAAATGCTCCAGACGTTTTTCCCACGGCAGGTAAACCTGTCCCAACCGGGCGGCGCATCCGTTTTGCGGAAAACATCTCCCACGGCGCAAGTAAACGGAAGGCTGCTACCGCTTTGTACCAGCGCTTTCGTTCTAGAGCGGTGTTCTGTCACATTGGCCCGCGGAAGCGGCTGGGCGATCTGTGCCCCGGGAGGAGCCGCTGTTGCCCGCGGGGGAGGAAGCAATTGTGTGGCGGATGCTTCCAGCTGAGTTTCCTGCAC
>DASSQB010000444.1:0-10390 GCA_035702725.1 Terriglobales bacterium
GTGGGGATGGGCGTTCTCCTCGGTGGGGCGGCCGTGGGTGGCCCAGCGGGTGTGGCCGATGCCGTAGGTGCCGTCCAGCGGCTTCAGCCGGATGGATTCTTCCAGGTTCCTCAGCTTGCCCTCGGCGCGGCGGATCTGCAGGCCTTCGCCGTTGCCCGCCACCGCGATGCCCGCCGAATCGTAGCCGCGATACTCCAGCCGCTTCAGCCCGTCCAGAATCACAGGGACGACCCGCTTTTTCCCCACGTAGCCCACTATGCCGCACATATTCGAACTCCTTGCCGGGGGAGACTGCTATTCGAGGGTATAACGGAACTCTTCAATGACGGGATTAGTCAAAACTTCGCGCGCGATGCGCGCAACTTCCGCTTCCGCCTGCTCCCGGCTGAGGCCGCCGTCGAGGGTGATTTCGAAATACTTGCCCTGGCGCACGTCTTCCAAGCCTTTGTAGCCCATCTTGTTGAGCGCGCTCTGGATGGTCTTGCCCTGGGGATCGAGCACACTCTTCTTCAGGGAAACGTACACATAGGCTTTCATTGCGCTCATTATACGTCAGAGCAGAGCCTGGCCTGGCGTGCAGAAACGCGTCAGTTCAGCCGCAAACTGCTGAATCAGCCCAGTTGCGCGAGTTCCGCGTCCAGGTCGGCAAGCGCGCTCTCCAGCATGCTGCGATGCCGGGGATTGCTGCTGGCTTCCAGTTGTTGCAGGACTTGTGCGCGGGCGAGCGTCAGGCTATCTTTTCTGCGCCGGTTTTCGAGTTGTTCCGCGCTCAGGCGGGGTTTGGCCTCTGCTGGTTCTTCGCTGGCCGCCTCTACCTGAGCCTCTACTGCCTTGCTTTCCCAACCTCTGGCCACGTTTCAATTATACGAGCCGCTTGGCTGCCGCGCAGGTGCCGATGGTGATTCGGGCTGTTTACTCAGGAAATAAGTTGACAGTGGTCAGTTGTCAGTGGTCAGCAAAACCGCTAACGCTTCGCCAACTTGTTGTAATCGGGCATGAAGACGCGCAGGGCGAAGGCGGGCGTGGTTTTGGTGTAGCCGGCCACCAGTTGCTCTTTGTAGTGAGAGAGATAGAAATCAAACGCATCCCGTGGGTCCATATCAATTAGCACCAGGTCGGTATCGTCCATGGTCAGCTTGCCAAAGCGCAAGCGCCCGCCGCGGTAGGTCATGTAATTTCCTGGGCGCAGCGTCGGGATGCGCCCGCCGAAACGTTCGACGATGGTGTTGCCCTTCAATTCGATTGAGGTAAGCCTCCCCTCGATTTTGGGCAGGGGCAAGATTTCCTCGGGATTGATCAGTAAATCGTCCTTCTCCGCGCGCACGCCGCGCACTTTGTTGGTGCTGATGAGGTCGGAAATGTTCATCCCCAGCAGTTCCATCAGTCCCTTTACGGGCAGGTGGGCCGCTCTCACCTTATTGGAATGAATGCGGATTTCTCCCTGGGACGTCAGACTGAGAGTGCCCTCCTCCTCGAAGGGAATATCTCCCTTGGTGTGCAGCTTGCCAGTGATCTTCAGCGTATTGCCGGTAGTCGTAATAGAAATGTCTTTCAGGGGCGCGTCGCGGGCGGCAAACACGTGATGGTTCAGGATGTTGCTCATCGCCTGCGTGGTGAGGGACATGTTGGCGGCATCAATATGGAGCACGAAGGAGCGGGCGTCGTCGAAGATGGGAAACGGGTTCTGCCCGGTGGGAGTAAGCGATCCGGAGAGCTCATAGATATGTACGGCGATGCTGGCCGAGAAGTGGTACATCACGTTGCGCATGGTGACCGCCACCACGGTCGGTTTCGCCGGACGCGATTGGGCGGCGGCGCCCGCCGTTAACAAGAGGATAGCCACCACGAAGGCGATCAATCTGCGCATTCCCACCGACTACATGGGATGCGCGAGTAAGCTGCCGGGGCGTAATCCAATGGCCACATTTTCGCGGGCGGAAGCCTGCCCTGAACTTGCCGAAGGGGTGCCCGCGCCACAAATCACAATTATTGAATCGAGTTAGAGCCGGAACAACTCGCGCAGGCGCTTGGTCTGGGCGCGGCTAACGGGAATTTCCGTCTGCTTCTTGTCGTCCATGCGCAGCTGGTAGGAGCTCTTGAACCAGGGCACCACTTCCTTGATGTGGTTGATGTTGACCAGGTAGGAGCGGTGCGCGCGCCAGAACAGGTTGGGGTCGAGGTTGGCCAGCAACTCTTCCAGGGTGCGGCAGTTGGATTGGCCTTCCATGCCGCTGAGTCCGCCGGTCACCACCGTAATAACGCCGTCTTCAATGGAGGCGTAACAAATGTCCTTTTGGTCCACCAGGAAGAGGCGCCCGGCGGCTTTGAGCAACAGCTTGGAGGCGTGCGGCTGCTGCGACTCCAGCATACGCACCAAGGTATCCAGGCGGTCGCCGGGGGCGGCGCTGGATTCCAGCTTGCTGCGCACCCGCTGCACCGACTGCGCCACCCGCTTTTTATCGAAGGGCTTGAGCAGGTAGTCAACCGCGTTGACTTCGAAGGCTTTTACCGCGTACTGGTCGTAGGCTGTGGCGAAAACGATCTGCGGCAGGGGAACCTTTTTGTCCAGCAGCTTCTTGAGGACGCCAAACCCGTCGAGGCCGGGCATTTGCACGTCGAGAAAGACCAGGTCGGGGTTGTGTTCTCGGATAAGATTGACCCCCTCGACTCCGTTCTTACCCTGTGCTACCACCTCGATATCCCCAACATTCTTAAGCAGAAAGGCGAGTTCATCGCGGGCCAGCTGCTCATCGTCCACGATCACGGCGGATAACGACATAGACTCTCCTGGGGCGCTGATAGGAAGTATAAGGGCGGGTTTCAGGGCGAGCAAGGTACCCGGCAGGCACTCGGGTGAACGGGACTGCCTGCCAGGATGTGGCAGGCAGTCTGTTGCAGGATTGACTATTGCGGCCGCTGGCGCTGGCGCATCATCTGCTGCATGTCAAACTTATGAAAGTCCGGGGGAACCACGAACAGGCTGGCGTCCTGCGAGCCTTCCTGAATATTGCGCAATTCAGTGCCGTCGCCCTTGTCATTCAGCCACTTGACCACGAACCGAAGCTGGGGATCAATCCACACGAAGCCAGATCCATTGTTTGACGTTCCCGCGTACTTGATGGTCGAGCGTCCATTAAGGGTGTCCGTCCCGACCTTGCGGCAAGTCACGTTCTCGTTAGGATTGTGTTTCTTAACCACGCTTATGTATTGCGGGCAGGCATTGTTGGAATCGTCGGGCCGAAACCACATGTTTTTTTCCTGCATTTTCATTTGCGGCATGGATTCCATATACATTTTCTGCTGAGGCACCAAGATTATGGTCTTCTGATTGACGAAATCCACAATCGCCGCCCCCGTGCCGACTTCTCCGCCCTCGTTGGTTTCGATGCGCATCTTGTCTTTGCCCACGAAAACTTTGGAGGGGCCGGAATGCGAGCGATCCTTGCCGATCGGGACAAAGTCGCCGGAAAATTCCTGGGCGAACAAACTCAGGCTGAGGAGCGGGAGCAGTAAAGCGCACAATGCAAACCACACTATTCCAGGGCACCGGTGGAGCATGATCGTTCCTCCTTGTGAAAATACACCTGTGGGTCCGCGTAACGGGGACCCCTAAGATGCAGAGCAGGGGTTGGAGAATATCAGAAGATGGGCAGCGCGGAAAGGCCGCTCAGGCAACATTTTCCAGGGCCAGGGCCATGCCCATGCCGCCGCTGACGCAGAGAGTGGCCGCGCCCAGGCGTGCCTTGCGCTTCAGCATTTCGTGCAGCAGCGTGACCGTGATGCGAGCGCCCGTGCAGCCGATGGGGTGGCCCAGCGCGATGGCGCCGCCATTCACGTTGAGCCGGCTGCGGTCGAAGTGCAGCTCGCGGTCGCAAGCCAAAACCTGCGCGGCAAAGGCTTCATTGAGCTCGATCACCTCGAAATCGTTAACCCCTAAGCCAGTTTTATCCTTCAGCTTGCGCATGGCCGGCACCGGCCCGATGCCCATGGTGCGGGGATCTACACCGGCGGAGGTGGCTGCCATGATTCGTGCCAGCGGTCTCAGATTGTTCCGCTTTACAAAACTTTCGCCCGCCAGCACCAGGGCTGCAGCGCCGTCGGTAATGCCGGAAGAATTGCCGGCCGTGATGGTGCCTGTCTTGGAAAATACTGGCGAGAGCCTGGCCATCCTTTCCAAACTGGCATCGAGGAACAGGTGCTCATCGCGGTCAAAAACCTGCATGCCCTTTTTGGTCTCGATCTTCACCGGCACAATTTCGTCGCGCAGGCGTCCGGAGTTAACAGCAGCTGCCGCTCGGGTTTGCGAGCACAGCGCGAACTCGTCCTGCTCCTCGCGGGAAATTTTGTATTGCTCCGCCAAAACCTCGGCAGTTTCGCCCATCACCATTTTGGCCAGAGGACAGAAGAAGCCGTCGCGGTACATGCCATCCACCAGGTCGGCGTTGCCCAGGCGATAGCCCCAGCGGGCGCCATCCAGGTAGTAGGGCAAGCGGGACATGGACTCGGTGCCGCCCGCCAGCACGCATTCCAGGTTGCCGTTGGCAATTTCCTGGCATCCGAGGGCGATGGATTTCATGCCCGACGCGCAGGCCATATTGACCGTGTAGGCGGGGACTTCCTGGGGCACACCGGTGCGCACGGAAACCTGACGAGCGGGATTGGGTCCGCCACCGGCTTGGCGGGCATTGCCGAAGATGGTTTCCTGCACCTGTTCCGGTTTCACGCCGGCGCGCTCCAGCGCGGCCTGGGCGGCCACCACACCCATATCAGCGGCGGTCAGCGAGGCCAGCGAGCCGCCAAACTTGCCGATCGGCGTGCGGACCGCCGAAAGAATGAAGACGTCGGACACGTGCTCCTCGTGTTTCAGTCTAACATTCAGTAGCTGTACGGAGTCATGCGAGGGGCTTTAGCCCCGAAGCCTCAGGCGCGCAACAGCAGGAATCGCGGTTGTGCACGCGAGATGCTTCGCGACTGAAGTCGCTCTGCATGACGCCTTTCGGAAGTGGCCGCCCCGCTGGCCGCCGGAACGGCGCTGCGTTTGTAGGCACGTCTATAATCAGCAGAGGGAAGTTTCCATGCCGCTCTCCCTGCGACAGAGAATCGCGCACTGGCGCTGGTTTCCCAAGAGCCTGCTGGGCCGACTTACGGCCTACATTCTGGCGCTGGACATCTTTCTCTATCTGCTGCAGCGCCTGCTGCGCCTTTTCGGCCCTCGAGGCGGCTCCAGCCTGGAGGGCTGGATTGATTTCCTGACCTTCATCGCCGCCGTTTTGGTTTTTCTGGTCTTTGTGCGCTGGCTGCGCAACGACCTGATGTGGCGCCTGCGCAACCGCCTGATTATCACCTACGTGTTCATGGCCGTGGTTCCCATCCTGTTGTTGGTGGCCATGGCAGTAATCGCCGGCTACATTTTCGCCGGGCAATTTGCCACATTTATCGTGACCAGCGACATCAGGTCGGAGCTCAACAACCTGGAGGCCGGCAATGTCACGCTTGCCGAAACTCTGGCCACCCAACTTCGCCATGGACAGCGGCTGGACGTTTCCAGAGTTCTGGCCGTCGAAGGCAAGCAAACCGGCCACCAGGAGGCAGCCTGGTACCGAGGAAAAGCTCTGCTGCGCGCGGCCGCTCCCGGTTCAGGTTCGCCTCCGCCGGCATTCGCCAAAGACGGCTTCCACGATCTGGTTCAAGATCGCGGACAGTTGTTCCTGCGGGCCGTGGCCCGCGTACCTGTAGCGGGAGACGAGCTCACCGTCGTTTCCAGCGAGCCGCTGGGCGAATCCCTGCTGCAAACGATTGCCGCCGATCTGGGCGAGATCAGGCTTTACGCCGGGAGCCTCAATCTGGAGGAGTCGCCAGGCCAAAGCAGCGCCTCCAAGAACACACAGCAATCAGGGGTAACCATCTCCCAGTCCGGCCAGGTGGCGATGAACCGGCAAGCTGTCCAACCAACCCGGGCCGGGAAGGTGCCGCCCGCCACTGGCTGGTTTGACCACGAAGTGCAGTTTTTCACCTATATTCAGTTCCTCAACTGGGAGACGAGCGATAGGAACGCAGGCGGAATATTGGTGGTTGGCACCCGCACCTCCCGCCTTTACGACCAACTCTTTTCCACACTGGGCAGATTTGCCATCCCCTGGGGTGCGGTCCTGAGTGCAGCAGCACTGGCCTTCATCATCATTGAGCTGATTGCGCTTATCATCGGCATCCGCTTGACGCGCACCATCACCCGATCCGTGGCCCAGCTCTACGTAGGCACACAACACGTCAACCGCGGCGACTTCAGCCATCGCATTGTGGTCAAAAGCAAGGACCAATTGGCGGCCCTGGAGGGCTCGTTCAACTCCATGACCGACTCGATCCGAAGGCTGCTGGCGGAGCAGAAGGAAAAGCAGCGCATGGAGAATGAGCTGGCCATCGCCCAGGAGGTGCAGGCGCAGCTTTTCCCCAAGGAAATTTCGCAGCTGGAATCGCTGGAGCTGCATGGCTTCTGCCGCCCGGCGCGCACGGTGAGCGGCGACTACTACGACTTCCTGCCGCAGCCGCCGGACCGGTTGACTATCGCGGTGGGCGATATCAGCGGCAAGGGGATTTCCGCCGCGTTGCTCATGGCCACTATCCACTCCGCCGTGCGCGCCTACAGCCTGGAGGCAATTCCGGCCCGCGGCATTCCTCTGGCGGTTGGCGCTGACGTGGGTTCTTCGGGGGAGAATCTTCCCATGACGCGGGGAGAAGTATCGCCGGCGGTGCTGGTCAGATTGCTCAACCAGCAGTTGTACCGCAGTACACCGGCGGAGAAATATGCCACGCTCTTCCTGAGCAACTACGATGGGCGCTCGCGCCAACTCACTTATACCAATGCCGGACACCTGCCCCCGGTGCTGATCGGGATGGATGGAAGTGTGCGCCGACTGGATTGTGGCGGCACAGTAGTAGGACTGTTTGATGGCCTCTCTTTCGAGGAAAGCTCAATTGGGCTGCACCAGGGCGACATTTTCCTGGCGTATAGCGACGGCGTTACCGAGCCGGAGAATGACTTCGGCGAGTTCGGCGAAGAGCGCCTGATTGACCTGGTGCGCGACCATCGGCATCAGCCGCTGCCCCGCATTACCGAAATCGTGACCGCCGCCGTGGATGATTGGATCGGCGGACGCGAGCAGCCCGACGATATTACGCTGGTGCTGGCCAGGGCGCGGTGAGGGGAGGCGGTTGCCAGTGGTCAGTTGTCAGTTAATAACGTTGCGATGCACACGTCTGTTCTTGGGAACAAAAACCCTCTCAAAATGTCATCCTGAGCGCAGTCGGCTGATTCGCTGGCGAATCAGCCGGCGGAGTCGAAGGACCCTGTGTTCCGTGCAGCCGCATAAGCGCAGGGTGCTTCGACTCACCTCGCCGCTCGCGCAGCTCCGGCTCGCTCAGCATGACAAGTAAGGGGCATCTGCGTGCTTCAGCAGTTGTTGCTGGAAGCGACAAGGCCTTCTCGAGTACTAGCCGAGCGACCTGCTCGCTCCGTTTGTCGCTCCTGCAATCACTCCCTCCCTGCCCACGCCTCACCGCGTTTGGTGACTCGCATCACAGCGGCGTGCTGCATAAAGGCTTGTAATCAAAACGCCGTAGAGCTCGGCGGACGCCATGCTCGGCGGTTCAAACGAGGTTAGCCATGCCCCCAAATGAACCCCTGCTGCCCTGCCCGTTTTGCCAAGGACATGGGCAAATGTCGCGGCAGGAAATTGTCAGCCGCCTGGAAGATCCTGACCTGCCAGACAAGATTGTTGCCGAACTCAACCGCTCCGAGGAAGCAGTGCTGGTAGGAGCTGCGGGCGAGAAGGCGCCGAAGACGGGTGAATTTGCCAGCAGCGTGCACGGCTGGAACAAGCACGTGCTCTGGCGCCGCAGTTCGAAAGAATAGCAAAAGCTGGCATGCATTCGGCCAGTCAAAAACAAGAGGCTGCCGTTATGCCGGAGATGGAAGAGCTGGACGTCAAACCGCTGCTGGCGCAGTTCGACGATGAGCGCGCCAACCTCATTCCTATCCTGCAAGAAATTCAGGCTACATTTTCCTACCTGCCACAAGAGGCGCTGCGGCGTGTAGCCCGCAAACTGCAGGTTCCCATCACCGAGGTCTACCAGGTGGCCACGTTTTACCGCTGCTTCAGCCTGAAGCCGCGCGGACGGCACCTGGTTCAGGTTTGTCTCGGAACCGCGTGCCACGTGCGCGGCGGCGACCTGGTTCTGGAGCGGGCGCAGACGGAAACCGGAGCCGGGCTGACCGGCACCAGCCCAGACATGGAGTTCACGGTTGAGCCGGTGCGCTGCCTGGGCTGCTGCGGACTGGCGCCGGTGATGCGCGTGGACCGCGACACCTTCGCTCACTTGGAACAGGCAAAGGTTCGCGGCATTCTCAACCGCTATAAGCCGCGTAGGAAACCGGCAGCCACAGTAGACAAAATCGCCGCCAGCGCAGAGAAGGTGCGCTCATGATCGCCACGGCGCCCCGCCTCGCCACCCTCGACGATCTGCACCAGGCCATGCGCCAGGGCCGCGACCTGCTTTATCCCAGCGAGCCCAAAATCATGGTGGGCATGGCTACCTGCGGCCAGGCCGCAGGCGCCGAAGAAGTATTGGTCGCGGTGCGCGAGGAAGTCGAGAAGGCCAAGCTGCCTTACATCGTGGCTGAGACCGGGTGCATCGGCTGGTGCTCGCAGGAACCGCTGCTCGATATTTGCATTCCTGGACGGCCCCGCGTTACCTATGGCCGCGTGAAGCCGGGCCGCGCGCGGGACATTGTGCGCGCCATCCCGGAGGTGAAACGGGAGTGGGCGCTGGCCATGATGCCGGGCGACGAAAATGCGCTCAACGGCGCGCACGTCAACTACTGCGTGCCGCACAACGGCCACCTCGACGGCCTGCCCGCCTACAAGGATCTGCCGCTCTTCAAGCACCAGTTGCGCATTGTGCTGCGCAATTGCGGAATCATCAACCCCGATAGCCTGGAAGAATACATCGCCCGCGGCGGCTACCACGCACTGTGGAACGCGCTGCGCAAGCACTCGCCCGAAGAAATCGTGGCCGATGTGAAGCGCAGCGGCCTGCGCGGACGCGGCGGCGCCGGCTTTCCCACCGGCGTGAAGTGGCAGGCGGTGCGTGACGCGCAGGGCGAGCCCAAGTACATCATCTGCAATGGCGACGAGGGCGATCCCGGCGCCTACATGGACCGCGGCGTGCTCGAAGGCGATCCGCATAGCGTGCTGGAAGGCATGAGTATCGGCGGCTACGCCATGGGCGCGCACGAGGGCATTATCTACGTGCGCGAGGAGTATCCCCTGGCGGTCATGCGCATGAAGCAGGCCATCCGCCAGGCAGAAGACGCCGGCCTGCTGGGACAGAACATTTTCGATTCTGGATTCAGTTTTGAGATTCGGGTCGTGAAGGGGGCGGGCGCTTTCGTATGCGGAGAGGAGACAGCGCTCATTCGCTCAATCGAAGGCCGAGTCGGTGAGCCGCAACAGCGCCCGCCTTATCCCGCCCAGCACGGCTTGTGGGGCAAGCCCACCTGCATCAACAACGTCGAGACCTGGGCCAACATCCCGGTGATTGTGCAACGTGGCGGCGATTGGTTTTCACGAATTGGAACGGAGAAAAGTAAAGGCACCAAGGTCTTCAGCCTGGTGGGCAACATCGAGAACACCGCGCTGATTGAGGTGCCCATGGGCACCACGCTGGCGGAAATTGTTTACGACATCGGCGGGGGTATTCCCAACAGTCGCGCCTGCAAGGCCGTGCAAACCGGCGGGCCTTCAGGGGGGTGTATCCCCGCCGACAAATTCGACTTGCCGGTAGATTACGACAGCCTCACCCAGGCCGGCTCCATCATGGGCTCGGGCGGCATGATCGTGATGGACGATCACACCTGCATGGTGGACATCGCCAAGTACTTTCTCGAGTTCCTGGAAGACGAATCCTGCGGCAAGTGCTTTACCTGCCGGGTGGGCACGCAGCGGCTGAAAGAAATTGTGACCCGCATCTCCCAGGGCCAGGGCAAAGAGGAAGACCTGGAGTTGCTGCAGGATCTGGGCTGGCTGGTGCGCGAAGGCTCCCTGTGCGGGCTGGGGCAGACCGCCCCCAACCCGGTGCTTTCGACGCTGCGCTATTTCCGCAGCGAGTACCTGACGCACATCCGTGACCGGCGCTGCCCCGCGCATCGCTGCCGCGAACTGATCACGTTTGAGATTGACCCGGTGCTGTGCAACGGCTGCGGCGCCTGCGTGCAGATCTGCAGCGGCAAGGCGATTCTGGGCGAGAAGAACAAGCCGCATTTCATTACCCAGGCGCAGTGCACGAAATGCGGCGCTTGCCTGGAGATGTGCAATTTCGACGCGGTGCTGGTGCA
>DASSQB010000445.1:0-3437 GCA_035702725.1 Terriglobales bacterium
TGATTGCGAACATCGTGCTACTGCTGCTGATGCTGTTCATTGCATCCCTGCTTCCGATGCGGAGCAATCCGCAGGTACTGGTCGGTTTGATCCTGGCGGCACTGCTTATCGCATTTTCAATCCTTCGCGGCGCTGGCCGGGTGCAAAGTGCTAAATAGAGCTTGTCAGCGCGAAGCTCTGCAAACAGCGCCTTCTATGCAATGAGGCGCATGTTTACCCTGGCGGCTTCCTCACGCACACGGCGGAAGGCTTCGGGCAGCGCGCCGAGCAAATCGGTGGCAATCAGCGGTTGCTCCCCGGTCTTCTCGCAGGCCACGTCGCCGGCCAGACCGTGCAGGTAAACGGCCGACAACACGGCTGTAGTGGCATTTTTGGTCTGGCCCAGCATGCCAGCAACCAAGCCGGTCAGTATATCGCCCATGCCGCCGGTGGCCATGCCCGGATTGCCGGTGGGATTTACCCACACCTCGCCGTCAGCCAGCGCAACGAGAGTGCGGTTGCCCTTCAACACCGTGGTGATCCCGTGGCGGGTGGCAAAATCGCGCGCCACTTGCAGACGGTTCTCCTGGATCTGCTTGATGGGAAGCTGCGCCAAGCGCGCCATTTCGCCGGGATGCGGGGTGATGACCAGCGGCCGCCCGCTTAGCTCCTGGGCGCGGCCTTCGAAGGCGTTCAAGCCATCGGCATCGAGCACCATGGGCAGCGGCGATGTTTTCACCAGCACCCGCACCAGTTCTGACGTTTCCGTCTGCCGCGAGATGCCGGGGCCGATGGCCAGCACGGTTTTGCCCTTGATGATGCCTTCCAGGCGGCCGTACTCGCGGGCGCGGAGGGAAATGGTCCCGGCCTCGGTTTCCGGCAGAGGCTCGGTCATTAGTTCCGCCGCAAAACCCGCCACTGTGGGCAGTACCGATTGCGCCGTAGCGACCGTGACCAGACCGGCGCCAGCGCGCAGCGCCGCCATGCCCGCCATGCCGGCGGCGCCTGCCTTGCCCAGCGCGCCGCCAATCACCAGCACGTGGCCGTACATGCCCTTGTTGGAGTCGCGCGGGCGCGGCGCCGCCATTTCCCGAATGTCGCGCGGCGTGATCAGCTCCAGATTCAGATTGGACTGGATCGCCTCCTCCGGCGAGCCGATAGGCGCCACCACCACCGTGCCTCTCAACGCCGGGCTGAAAACGTGTGCCGGGCGAGGCGCGGTGAAGGTCACGGTGGCGCAGGCGGGCACCACCGGGCCAGCGGCCGCGCCATTCATAGCATCGGCATCCAGGCCGGAAGGAATGTCCACCGCAACGATCGGCGCGCGCACCTGCGAGAAATGCTGGATGACTTCGGAGTAGAGTCCCGTCACCGGCGGACGGAAGCCGGTGCCAAGAATCGCATCGAGCAGCACGTCGCTGTCAAACACCGCCTGCGCGACCGCGCCTTTGAATTCTTCCGAAGTCCGCGCCAGCACCGGCTTGAGTGACAGCTTGCGGAACATTGCCTCGGCATCGCCGCGCAGTTCCCCAGGCTCGCACAGCAGCAGCAGGCGCACTTCCCTGCCCGCTTCCATCAGCTTGCGGGCGGCGACAAAGCCATCGCCGCCGTTGTTGCCTTTGCCGCAGACCACGCCCACGCGGCGCGCACTGGGATAGTCATGGAGCACGAAATCGGCTACAGCGGCGCCGGCATTTTCCATCAGCACCAGCGAGGGCACGCCGAAACGCTCGCTGGTAGCGCGGTCAATGGCGCGCATCTCGGCGGCGGTGACGATTTTCATGAGCGCTGGTTGGCGGTGGCTTCGAGCTTGCGCAGCCCCGCAGGCTCGCCCATGGCGATGAGGTAATCGCCGGTCTCAATGCGATCGTCCGGCGCAGGATTAAAACGCATTTCCTGCCCGGGATGTTTGATGGCCAGCACAATCACGCCCAGTTCCTGGCGGATCTTCGAGCCCTCGATGGTCTTGCCGGAGAAGGGGGAACGCTGGTCAATGAAAATTTCCTCGATTTCCAGGCCCATCTTGCCGTGGCGCACGGTGGCGATGTCGAGGAAGTCGAGCACGTTGGGCCGCAGGAAAGATTGCGCGATGCGATGGCCGGCGAAAACATAAGGGGAGATGACCGAATCGGCGCCCGCCGTGAGCAGGTGTTTCTCTGCGTCTTCTTCGCTGGCACGGGCGATGATCTTCAAATGCGGATTCAGGGCGCGCGCGGTGAGTACAATGTAGATGTTGGTGGCATCGGTGGTAGTTGCGGCCACCAGGCCGCGCGCATATTCAATGCGAGCCTGGCGCAGGACCGCTTCCTGGGTGGCATCGCCAATAATGGTGTGGAACTCCTCGCCGTAGCGTTGCGCCTTCGCTTCATTCTGCTCGATCACCAGGAAGGGCGCAGGCTTGCGCGCCAGCTCGCGGGCGGCGCTGCGGCCTACCCGGCCCACGCCGCAGATGATGAAGTGATCGGTGAGCCGGCTGATCTCGCGTTCCATGCGCCGCCTGCCGAAGAAGTTACCCAGTTCGAATTCTAGCAAAGCCTGGGTCAGCGACCCGATTCCGAGAAACACCAGCGAAACCCCGGAAATGATCAGGAAGAGATTAAAGATGCGGCCGGCATGAGAAAGCGGGTGGATCTCCTGGTAACCGATGGTGGTGAAGGTGGTCACCACCATGTAGAGGCCGTCGAACCAGGGCCAGCCTTCGATGAAGTGAAAGCCGGCCACACCCAGGAGCATGACGATGAGCAGCCCCAGCCCGATGAGTTTCAGATTGTGAAGAGCGCGCAAAGGTCGGTGCTCAGTTCCCGGTTCTCAGTTTCAGTCCCGGCGGGCTCAATTTCACCACAGTTGCGAATGAGAAGGGAAAGATTTGTGGCGGAGACTAGCTGCCTGGCTGACTGGCTGGCCAGCCAGCAAGCTAGTTAGCTTGCGTTTGTGGCGCGGGCGCCCTTTCCCCGCGACCATGGTGTCGCAGTCGGTAGCGCCGAAGGTGCGGCTGAAAATAGCCCGCCACTTCAGTGGCGGGAGGGCGCGAGTCCGAACTCCCAGTCCCGGAGGGACGGCTGAGCGACTGAACCAGCGTGCGTGGAAACGATACAGGCGAACGCTCGAACCAGCTTGATTCAGCCGTCCCTGACGGGACTCACGTCCATTATGTTTGGCTCCCCGCCAGTGAACTGGCGGGCTACCTTTAGCCGGTCTCTACGAGACCGGTTGATTGCGCGTGGCAAGGTGATTAGAGGTTCAGAAACCGCAGGCCCAAGCTCCGCCGAGAACATTCCGCCTATTGCCGAGCCGCAGCATCCACTTGGGGCCGCCCGAGCTTAGAGAATAGCTTCGTGCTGGTTGATGACGAGGTCAGCTATTCATCCAGTCAGCTGAAAGGCTAGGTCGGTTATCGCGGCTGGGCGGCTCCTACCGGCGGCTGCGGTGTAGTGCTCACGCCCTGCTGCACCTTGCTA
>DASSQB010000446.1:0-2031 GCA_035702725.1 Terriglobales bacterium
TGCCGCTGCGCATCTCCGGGCCATAGGAGGGCAGCCAGCTCACCTCCAGGCCTTCTCGCATGCCCATTTCCGCCAGCAACTGGCCCAGCAGCAGCACGCCCTGACCGCCGAAGCCGGCGATCTTGATGCTCAGCTTCTTCAGGTGGTGTTCGCGCTTGCCGGCAGCCTGCGCGGCAAGCGCAACCTTTTCGCCCGTCTCCTTCACGCCCAAAACCTCGGCCACGGAGCGCTGCGGCGGATTCTTGCCCTCGGGAATCGTGGGCTTGCGGTCGCGGAACACGTTAAGCGGGAAAATGGGAATCATCTTTTCTGCCACCCAGCGGCGCGCGTCCACTGGCTGCATGTTCCAGATCGTCGGACAGGGAGAAAGAATCTCGACGAAGGTAAAACCGGCGCCATCGCGCTGCAGTTCCAGGGCCCGGCGGACAGCGCGGCGCGCGCCCATGATGTGCTTGTTGTCGGAGAGCGCGACCCGTTCGATGTAGGCGGGCGCCTCCAGCGTGGCCAGCAGCTCCGACATGTGTAGCGGGAAGCCTTCATTGCTGGGCCGGCGGCCCCAGGGGCTGGTGGTGCTGGTCTGGCCCACGAGCGTGGTGGGCGCCATCTGCCCGCCGGTCATGCCGTAGATGGCATTGTTTACAAAAAACACGGCGATGTGCTCACCACGGTTGGCAGCGTGGATGATTTCCGCGGTGCCGATGGCGGCCAGGTCGCCATCACCCTGGTAGGAGATGACAATCTTGTCGGGGCAGGCGCGCTTCAAGCCGGTAGCTGCCGCTGGAGCACGCCCGTGCGCCACCTGCACATTGCCCAGGTCGAAATAGTAGTAGGCAAAAACGGAACAACCCACGGGGCTGACGAAGATGGTGCGGTCCTGCAGGCCAAGATCTGCAATCGCTTCCGCCACCAGCTTGTGGGCCACGCCGTGCCCGCAGCCCGGGCAGTAGTGCGTCTGGTGCTGCAGTTCCGATTTGCGCACGAAGCGGTCGTAGAAAATCTCGGAGCGGGAGTGAAGCAGCTCGTATTCGGGCTCCGCTAAAACCACCTTCTCATCTTCGACCATGGGTTCTCTCCCGAGCTGTGGCTCACGCCAGCGCCGCCAGGCGCGACAGCAGCTCCTCGTAAATTTCTTCCGCCAGGGGGACGTTGCCGCCTACGCGGTTGTAAAACTCCACTGGAACTTTGCCGTTCACCGCCAGGCGCACATCCTCGAGCATCTGACCGTTGCTCAATTCAACATCGAGCAGCGCGGCGCAGCGCGAACCGGCTTCCGCCAGCGCCTTCGAGGGAAACGGCCACAGCGTGATGGGCCGGAACAGGCCCACGCGGAGCCCCTGCTGACGGGCTTGCTCCACGGCGGTGCGCAGTACGCGCGACACGATGCCGTAGCCGACCAGCAGGACCTCCGCGTCTTCGGCCATGTAAGTTTCGTAGCGCGGCTCCAGTTGCGCCGCCCGCTTGTACTTGGCTTCCAGCTTGCGCTGGTGGGCTTCCAGGTCGTCCGGCTCCAGGTAAATCGAGGTCACCAGGTTGGGCCGGGTCTCGGGCGTGCCCTTAACGGCCCAGGGCTTCTCCGGCTCGGCGACGGTCTTCAGCTCCAGTTCCAGCGGCTCCATCATTTGACCGACGAAGCCGTCGGTGAGAACGATGGCAGGATTGCGATACTTGTCGGCCAGCTCGAAGGCCAGCACGGTGAAGTCGGCCATCTCCTGCACCGAGGCGGGCGCCAGCACGATGTTGCGGTAATTGCCGTGGCCGCCGCCCTTCACCATGGCGAAATAGTCGCTTTGCTCAGGAGCGATATTGCCCAAGCCGGGTCCGCCGCGCACCACGTCCACAATCACGCAGGGCAGCTCGGCCCCGGCAATGTAGGAAATGCCTTCCTGCATCAGGCTCAACCCCGGCCCGGAGGAGGCGGTCATGACGCGCTGGCCGGTGGAAGCGGCGCCATAAACCATGTTGATGGCGGCGACTTCGCTTTCCGCCTGCAGAAACGTGCCGCCCACCTGGGGCAGGTAGAGCGCAGCTGCC
>DASSQB010000447.1:0-3734 GCA_035702725.1 Terriglobales bacterium
GGCGCACCGTCCTTTATTCCAACAGCGCGTGTCCGCACGATGCAGACATCCTTAATCACTTCCGCCTGCACCTGCGGCTCGAACAGCGCGTGGAAGACGTGCCGCGGTATCACCTCGGCTCCGTCCACCTCCACCGGCGCGATTTCAAAGAGTCCCAGGTCGGAGAACGCCTTCAGCTGCGCAAAATTGCCGGGATAGCGCAGCACCTTGAGTTCGTAGGTCTGCAGCTTGCCCTCAAAAGTCCATGGCGCCGTGGAAGCACCACCGGCGATAAAGAAGCACTCCAGTTCTCCCAGCGGCTGCACCTCAACCATTTCCAACTCGGTGAAGCATGGGATATGCGTCAGCTTACCGCCTCGCAGCACGGTCATGCCGCCGTAGTACTCATTGGTCAGACCCTCGATGTTGAAGGTCAGCTGATAATTCCAGGGAGGCGTTGGATGCTGGGGCAGGCCGCCGTCGCAGATGTAAACGTGCTCGGCATGGTCCAGCAGGCTCATGGCGTAAACCGCCAAGGTGTTGCCCATGCCGGGGCCCATGCCGCAATCGGGCACCACGCGCACGCCGGCGTGGCAGGCTTCATCGTGCAAAGCATGCTGCTCCAGAACAATATCGGTGTTGCCGCCCAGGTCGCAGAAAGATACGCCGCTTTCGATGGCGATGCGGGTCAGCCCCAGGTTGAAGAAGTAGGGCACCGCGCTGAGCACCACGTCGTAACCTGCAAAAGCGTGCCGCACAGCCGCCTTATCGCGCACATCCAGGGCCAACGCTTCCGCCACGTTACGGCCCAGCAAGTGGTTCACTTTTTCTGCGGATTCCTTCGCCAGCGCCGTATCCACATCCGCCAGCGTGACCCGGGCGGCGTCGCCAAATTTAGCCAAGTCATAAGCCGCGGCAATTCCCTGCCGTCCCGCTCCCAGTACTATGTAGGAAAATGACATGTTCGTTCCTCGCGCCCGCTTGGCGCTCACAGCTGAATTTTAGGGGGAGGCGGTGGCACCGCACTGTGACGCGTGGACATTCCGGGTGTGCGCCAGGTTACAGGGTTCTCGGAGCTATTCCCTTTCCGTCACCTTCGTCGCCTTGCGGAACTTGCCGGCCTCGACTCCGGTGAGCGCGGCCAGCGCCAGAGAGATCATCTGCGTGGGAAGGATTTCCAGGATGGAACGCAGTGCCGGTGAGGCTGGGGGCAGGCGCAGCGGCTCCAGGTCGGCGTGCTCACCGCACAGGAAGGCCCTGCCGCCGGCGCGCCGGATGTCATCCACCAGGGTGCGGTTGAGGCGCTCCACTTGCGGATCGCCCGCGTAGACCAAAGCAAACACCTGCGGGCCTACCAGCTCGAATGGCCCGTGGCGGAAGGCCGCGCTGCTCATGCCTTCGGAATGGAAGCGGGTGGATTCCTTAATAGTTAGACCGCTGTCCATGGCCGCAGCCAGCGAACTGCCGCGCCCCAGGAAGAACAGGTCGCGCACCCCCTCCAGTTCCCGCATCAGGACGTCTACATGGCTTTGCCACTTGCTGAGATAATCGCGAACCAGGCCGGGCGCCTGACGCAGTTCATTCGCCGTGCTACCCGGTTGTCCGCTGCACAGCAGGTCGCCCAGCCAGGCCAGAACCGCGAGAGCTGAGACGTAGGTCTTGCAGGAAACCGAAAACTCCGAGCCCGCGAGCGTTACGAGGCTGGCATCGGCACGCACGGCCAGAGGCGAATCAGCAACATTGGTCACGCCAATCACCGGGGATTTGCGCTCCGGTAAGTCCAGCAGCCGCACCGTCTCCGCGCTCTTGCCCGACTGCGAGACCGCGATCACCAGCGTGCTCTCGTCCAGCAGGCGAGACAGAAAATGGATTAGCTCCGACGTCTCCACCAGCAGGGCGCTGGTGCCGCACGCCAGCATGGAAAGATAAAGCGGCTGCAGCGCATTGAGTGACGCCCCCATGCCGGTGAGCACCACGCGCCGGTACTTACCTTCCACAGGGACCAGGCGTCGCACCTTGTCCGAAATCTGCAGGGCAGCGAGGGTATGCTCCAATGCCTGCGGCTGGCCCAGCAGATCGCGAAAATAGCGGCCTTCGATGACTTTGCCCCCGCTGGCCTGCTTGCCGATGATTTCCCCGGTGGTCATGCTCTCTTTTGTTTTCCGAAACGGTTGTACCAGGCGCGGGCCGCGCCGGCAATGCCCGCGTCCCCTCCCATGCGCGCCAGCAGAATCTCGGTTTTTTCAGCCGGCACCAGCGTGCAGTTGGTGCGGACCACCTCGCGGGCGCGATCGAGGAACAGATGCGCGCTGCCCATTACTCCCCCGCCGAGCGCGATCGCGTCGGGACAATACATCGTGACCAGGTTACCCAATCCCACGCCCAGGTAGTAGGCTTCCCGCTCCACCGCCTTCTTGGCGAGGGCATCACCCTGCTCCGCCAGGCGGCAAATTTCTTTGGCGCTCAAATCAGCGGGCAGCCGGGCCCCGGCTGGCACATTCTCGCGCATCCAGGTGACCATGGCTGGGCCGGCCGCCATCCACTCCCAGCAACCGCTGGCGCCGCAATAGCAGCGCGGCCCGGAAGCTTCCACCACCATGTGCCCAACCTCTGGGTGAGATTGGCCCACGCCACGATACAGTTCGCCATCAAAAACGATTCCGCCGCCTATGCCGGTACTGACCGTTACATAAATGAAGCGGCTTTTTCCCCGGCCGGCGCCCCAGACGGCTTCCCCGAGCGCGGCGGCATCGGCGTCGTTCTCTATCGCCACCCGCACGCCGAATTCGCGCTCCAGTGGCTCCTTTAAGTTGGAGCCTTTCCAGCCCGGCAGGTTGTCCACTGTGCCGAAGATGCCCGTTTCCGGGTCAATGGGCCCGGTGCTGCCGATGCCGATTCCCGCAAGCTTTCCCCCGGCGGCATGGGCGGACTCACGCAGCAGCCCAATGATGCGTTGCAACCCGCACTCGAAGCCCTGTTCCGGTTGCGTGGGACACTCGCCGCGATGCAAAATGCGCCCCGACTCCTCCACCATGCCGACGGCGATTTTCGTGCCGCCAATGTCAACAGCGCCAATCACGCGCGCACCTGCACTGGCGTTTGAATCTGGCAATCGGGCGCGGACGAACATCCCGGCGCAAAGAACCACCGCGAAGGAAGGGCTGATTTTTGCATGTGCACCATAATGGGGCAGGTTTCCGCCTGCGCGTTTCCTCGCGCCTATCAAATCAGCAGGTCAGCGCTTCTTGGGCGGTACACAATATTGTAGCCGAGGCTGCGGTTTTTGCTGTTAGAAAAACACAATGAAAAGCAAAAAATCGAAATCGATGACAATCAGGCGCGAAACAGCCCTTCTTCACGATCTCCGAGCGGTGGACAACGCCGGCGCTCTGTCACTACACTCATGCCGTACCCTGAAGCCCTATGAAACTCGTTACTTTTTTGACCAGCTGGGGGGAAAGCCGCACTGGCGCGGTCAGCCCCGATGGCGCCATTGTTGACCTCAACTCCGCCTGCGCCCTCTACCTGCGCGATTCCGAGAATGAAGCCGCCTATGTACGCCTGGCTAACGCCCTGGTTCCGGCCAACATGAGGGAACTGTTCGCAGGCGGCGACACCAGCCTGGAAGCGGCCCGCAAGTCCTTCGACCACGCGCTCACCCTCTCTGGCGAGGTGCGCGGCGTGAATGGTGAACCCGTCGTCTACGCCCGTGAGGAAGTTAAGTTGAAGGCTCCGGTCATCCCCAAGAAGTTCTT
>DASSQB010000448.1:0-9240 GCA_035702725.1 Terriglobales bacterium
TGATCTTCTCGCGATGCGCCAGCAGTTCGTCGAGCTCCACCTCGCCCAGCACCGAGCGCAATGTGGTCTGGGCAAATTGCGAGGTCTGGTAGACGTAATTGGAAACTTCCACTACCGCGCGGCGGGGATCAATCACGCGCAGGAAGATGACCGCGTTCACTTTCAGGGTCACGTTGTCGCGGGTGATGATGTCCTGCGGCGGCACCTCCAGCGCCTCCTGGCGGAGCGAGATGCGGACCATGCGGTCAATGGGCGCAAAAACCAGGATCACGCCCGGCCCCTTGGCTCGTTCCAGCAGCCGGCCCAGGCGGAAAATCACGCCGCGCTCGTATTCAGTGAGGATTTTGATGGAGCTGAGAATGTACAGAGCCACGATGATAATGGCGATCACCGGGAAAGAAATCATATTCCGGCCTCCATTCGGCCACGCCCGAGCTCTGTTGGTGGGCAGCTTCTAGGCGGATTCTACAGCAATCAGAACGGCTTTCGCCGTGCTCGAACGGCTCGGGCATTGCTTGGAAAGGTGCGGGGGATGGAAAAGTTTCCATCTTTCGTAGGTTTCAAAGTTTCACGCTTTCTTGAGCCCGCGATAGGGCGCTGCCATTTTTTGCTGGTTGAGTACGCGTGTGGCGAAACCTTGAAACCTGTGAAACTTTGGAACCTATAACGGAGCAGATGCCGTTGACGGTTGCCCCGCCCGCACCGGCTCCACTTCCAGGCGCAACCCGTCAATCCGCTTCACCACCACGGCCTGGCCGGCCTCAATGCTGCCCGAGGCCACAGCATCCCAAAGTTCGCCGTGGATGAAGACCTTGCCCTCGGGACCAAGCGGCGTGCGCGCGGTTCCAATTTCGCCCACCAATCCCTGCGCCCCAGTCACAACTTTCCCCCGACGCGCGCGCAGCGCAATATCCATCAGGAATACCGTTATCAGCCCGAGAGGAATGCTCACCGCCAGAGCGGTCAACAGGTTCACTCGCAGTTCGGGAATCGGCCCGTCCACCAGCAGCAGCGCGCCCAGCGTGAGCAGGGCAATGCCGCCGATGCCCAGCACGCCATGGGTTGCAAACTTAGCTTCCAGGGCGAACATCACGAAAGATGCCAGGATGAGCACCAGGGCGGCATAGCGGGTGGGCAACAGGTTGAGTGCGAACGCGGCCAGCAGGATGAAAATGACGCCAATCACCCCCGGCACCACCGCCCCTGGATGGTTGAACTCAGCGTACAACGCCAGCGCCCCAATCGCCAGCAGAATGAAGGCGATATTGGGGTCCATGATGTAGTTGAGGATGCGCTGCTTGAGCGACATCTCAAAGGGCCGCACCGGCTTGCCCACCAGGTCGAGCGTGACGGTTTGCCCGTTGAAGCGGCGGATGGGTTTGCCCTGGAGTTGCTTGAACAGGTCGTCCTGGCTGGAAGCCACGTAGTCAATCAGGTGCTGGGAGAGTGCCTCGCCCTCGGTCCAACTCTTCGACTGCCGCACTGCGCTTTCCGCCACCTCCACGTTGCGCCCTCGCTTGGCCACGATGGAACGCATCAGCGCCGCTGCGTCGTTCTCCACCTTGGTCTTCATGATGTCGTCCATCTTGGGTCCCATGAGCGTTACGGGATGGGCGGCGCCCGTGTTGGTGCCTGGGGCCATGACGGCGACATCGGCGGCTTCCAGTATGAAAAAGCCGGCTGAGGCGGCGCGGCTGCCGCTGGGGGCGACGTAAATGATGACCGGCACCGGCGAGGCCACAATCTTCTCGATGATGTGACGCGTCGAATCGGCCAGGCCTCCGGGCGTGCTCAGCTGGATCAGCACCGCCTGGTCCTTTTCCTGGTCGGCCTTTTGCAACGTCCGGTCAATGAATTCATCGCTGATGGGCTGAATGGTATCGTCCAGAACAATCTTGAGCACCTGCGCGGAAGCCGCCGAGGCGCAACACAGGAGCAGGGCAGCGGCCCCGAAGAGAATGCGTTTTGGCCAGCGGCTGCTCATTGTTTGCGCGTGTTCTGCGGCACGGTGTCGGCCTTGCTCTCCATTCTTTGCTTCAGGGCCAGCGCTTCGACGTTGCTGGGATCCAGTTGCAACGCTCGGTTCAGCAGCCCGGCAGCGCCGTCCCTATTATTGTCTCGCAAGTTGATGCGGGCGAGGACCACATAAACCGAGGCCGAGGGAGTAAGCCGCAAAGCCGCGTCGGACTCGGCGTGGGCTCCGGCGGCATCGTGATTCAGGTCCAGTGCGTCCGCCAGGTCGGCGTGGGCAAGGGCATTGCCGGCATCAAGTTCCACCGCCTCGCGCAGCTCTTTCTCCGCCTCGGCGGGGAAGCCCTTGGCCAGCAGGTCGTGCCCGTGCTGCAGGTGATAAGCGGCATGGCTGCGCGCATCTAATTTCGTCAGCCGTGATTCGGATGCGTTCTGCGTCTCCACCGCCAGCTCGCGAAACGCCGCTTCATCATAGTTTCGCTTGATGCGCTCCTGAGGCGTCTTGACAGTGGCTGGCGAAGCTCCGGCGGTTCCGGTTGGTTTGACCTCCGCTGGAGAAGCCGCCTGGCCCCCAATGGTGGCGAGCAGGGATTTGGCCTCGTTGTCGTCCGAACGCAGCGCCAGGCACTCGCGTAGCTGCCGGCTTGCCCCCTCGCGGTCGCCCTCGTGCAATAGCGCCAGGCCCAGATTGAAGCGATAGTCCGGGTCGCTGGGATCAGCGTCTACGGCCTTCTGAAACCACTGCCTGGCTTCCGCCTTGCCCAACCGGGCACTAACCACCCCTAGATTGTTGTAAACCTCGGTTAAGGGAAATTGTTCCATTAGCGCGCGGAAGGCAGCCTCGGCACGGGGAAAGTTACCCTGGTAATAACTGGCCAGCCCGAGAAAAAAATTGGCTTCGCGTGCCAGCGGGTCACTACCGGGAATACGCGCCAGCCAGTTGGCAGCAGCGTCATAGTCGTGAGCTTCGAAGTAAGTCTTTCCCAGTTCCAGCATGGCTTCGCTATAGGAAGGATTCAAACGGATGGCGGTGCGCAATCGCTGCAACTTGTCAGCCTCGGTGAGCGCGGTGAGCCCGCGGATGTAATTCTCGAATGCATCCAACCGCAGGGGCGGAGCTGCCGCCATAAAGCCATCCCTGGAGGTCGTGTAGTCCGGCCGCAGCGCGCGCAACAGGTCCCAGGCCAGGGCAGCCTGCACCTGGAGCAACTTCGGCAAGGGCCCGCTTTCCTTCAGTTCGGGGGAAAGGCGGCGCTGCTTCATGTCCAGCACCTGGGCGCCGGCGCTGAATGTCTGCCCGTCGAAGCTGTAGCTGCCCAGCACCGCATAATCCACATCCATTTGTTCCGCAACCCGGTACAGGGTCGCTCGCGAAGGATGAATGCCGGCGGGAATGCCGGCGCGATCATCGGCGTGCAGGCGGTATTCCCGGCCGAGTACGTAGAAATCTTGCGAAGCCATCCGCTGGCCCAGAATCTCAGGAAAGGATTCAGAGATCCACTCTAATCCAGGCGCGCTCGAGCGGTTTTCAAAGGGCATTATCACCAGAGTCTGCACCGAGGGCGCAACCTGCTGGCTGAAGGCGAAGCCAGTCAAAGTCCAGCCTGCAAGCAGGCCGGCAACTAAGCTATGGAGTTTCAAGGTAGGCCGATTATACCCAGTTTCGCCCCTGCGTCTGGAGTAACTACTCACCCCTCCCGAATCTAAAAACAGGCGGCTAACCCGCCGCACCGAACAGGGGTCTAAGCACAAATAACCACAACAGCTCTCGCATCGGAGGATAGAGATGAAAAAGCTACTCTTTCTGCTGGCCGTGATGCTAATTGCAGTTGGCATCTCTGTGGCTCAGACAGATCAGAACAATCCGAACTCCAATCCCGCGAATTCCCCCACCGCAACTCAGAGCAGCCCGAGTGCGCAGGGGAGCGCAACCACTCCGGACCAGGGAACCGCAAATCAGGGCGCTACTGACCAGTCCAACACGACCACAACCACCCACCACCGGGGCGCCAAGTCGGGCAATCTGCCGCAGACCGCTTCGCCTCTGCCGCTGCTGGGATTGCTGGGCATGGGCTCGCTGGCCGCTGGTGTGGCCACGCGCAAGAAGAAACACTCCTAACCTTCTCCCCGGGGCGGTGATCGGCGTCGCAGCCGCATCGCCGCCCTCGGGATTCTCATACCAACAACCGTCGGGCTTCAGGAAAACTCGCCACTACAACCTGTGAGCTGTTAAGAGTGACAGGCAATTATCGTGGGTCCGAGGGGCTTCCCGCCGTTGCAAGGCGCACAAAAACATCCGTCAGGCGCGGTACCAGCATCTCACTTGCTAAGGAAATGTTCGGCAAACTTGCCTTCAAGGTTCTACATACATATAATCCGGCTCTCTGTGTAAATGCCTGCAACATATTGGCTGAAACGCATGGTGCAGGACGGAGCGCACGCTCCCGTCCGCTCCGGCGCGAGGCTTAGGGCGCGAGCCAGAGGCTTGGGGACGCAGTTGCGTACCTGGGTGGCAGTCACCGCTAGTTTCCCGAGAAATCTGGAGGAACATAGGAAATGAAGAAGACGCTTGTCAGCATCGTGGTGGTGATAGTCGCGCTTGCGTTTGTAGAAACCATGTCGGTGCTGCCGGCGCCCGCGCAACAGCCTGCCGCGCAACAGCCTGCCGCCGGCCAGGCGGCGCCTTCAGCACAAGCGCCGCAGCAGAAGAAGGAAATTAAGGACCCGGCTGAATACAACGCTTATGTAGGCGCTATCCAGCAGAGCAACGCGCAGGCCAAGGCCAGCGCGCTGGAGGCCTTCCTGCAGCAGTATCCCAACAGCGTCATGAAGACAGACGCGCTGGAGCTGCTGATGGCTACCTACGAGCAGGCCGGTGACACAGCCAAGATGCAGGCTACCGCCGACCGGGTTTTGCAGGCCGACCCCAACAACCTGCGCGCCCTGGCTTTGCAGACTTATAGCCACCGGCACCAGGCGGAGCAGAATCAGAATCCGCAACAGAATCTGGCCGCGGCTGCCCAGTATGGGGAAAAGGGCTTGCAGGCTCTGGGGTCAGCGCCCAAGCCGGATGGCATGTCCGACGCCGACTGGGGCAAGCTGAAAGACCAGACCAGCGCCATCTTCAACGGCGCAGTGGGCCTGTCCGCTCTTCAGAACAAGGATTACAAGGGCGCCATGGAACACCTGCGGGCGGCGGTGAATCTGAATCCGAACAATCTGACCGACGTTTATCCGCTGGCCCTGGCCTACTACTCCGCGGGAAATCCTCCCAAGTCGAGCACTCCGCCTCCACCCCCAGCCGATGCCAACAACCCACCGCCTCCCGACCCTGCGGTAGTAGACGCCAATGTGCAGGGATTGTTCTTTATCGCGCGCGCCGTCAACCTGGCTTCCGGACAGGCGCAGATCGCCGACTTCGGCAAGAAGTGGTATACGAAATTCCACGGCAACGACCAGGGCTGGAATGAACTGGTGGCCAGTGCCAAAACCCAGACCTTGCCGCCCCAGGGCTTTACCATTGCCGCCGCTCCGCCGCCTCCAACACCCGCCAAACAGGCGGAAGACCTGGTGAATTCCAAGCCCATCAAGGAGATGTCCTTCGCCGAGTGGCAACTGGTGCTCACCTCCGGCAACCAGGCTGCCGCCGACAAAGTGTGGAGCGCTATTAAGGGCGTGCCGCTGCAGATTGAAGGCACCATCATTAGCGCCACTGCCCGGCAATTACAGATTGCCGCCACGGTGGACGACATTGACGCCAAAAAGCCCGACATCACCCTGAACATGCTGGCTCCTATCCCGGTCCGGCTGATGCCCAAGGCGGGCGCCAGCATCCCCTTCGAAGGCACGCCCGTCTCCTACGAGGCTAAGTCCTTCATGATGGTGATGGAAAAGGGTCAGCTGCTGGCGGTGAAGAAGCCTGCGCCAACCCGCCGGCGCCGCACTACCAAGGGCCGCTAAGCCGGAAGGGAACTAAGCAGTTTAAAAGGGCAGCCGCGCAGGCTGCCCTTTCTTCTTTGCTGCGGGAAAGAGGCAACTATCGGTCGGCCCAGCGTTAACGAGCCGCCTTTTTCTCCAGGGTGAGAGGACGGGCGCTGCGCGGCGGCCGCCGCACGCCGTCCCGCAACCCACGAATGTCGATTTTCAGTTCCTGGATGGTGCGGCTTAGCGTGTTGCGGTGCATGCCTAATTGCCGCGCTGCCCGGCATTGATTGCCGCTATTGTCCTGCAGGACGGTCAGGATAAACCGCTTCTTAAATTCGCGAACGGCTTCCGAATAAAGAATGCCGCTCTTGTACATTTGCGTGATTAAGGCTTCAAGCTGATCCTTCACGGTAACTCCCTTTCATGTTGAAAGGCTGGAAGTTATGAGTAGTACCTGACTGCTATTTCTGTGGCCCGGGGGCCGGTATTGAAACTTGTCCCGCGGCAGAAGGTTGAGCGATGTTGTGCAGCCCATCCATCCCCTGCCGAAAACGATCCCGTACTGCCGCCGGCGCTACCCACGAAGCGGCCCTGGCCACCACCAGGAAATAGGGGCTCAGGGATGAACCTGACAGCAAGCGCACGCCTGGGGTAAAGGAGGCCAGTGCCAGCGCTATCACCGCTATCACCAGCACGCCCCGCAAAAGCCCAAAAGCGGCGCCCAGCAGCCGGTCAAACCAGCGCAACCCTACTTCCTTCGCGGCCCAGCGCGTGATGCGCCCCAGCAAGCTGGCCAGGGCCGCCACCACGAGAAAAATCAGCAGGAAGGCGCCAATCTCCGCCACCCACTGCGCCCGAGTGTAAGGGGAAAACCAGCCGGCTACGTGCCCATACTCCCAGGCGGCCAACAAATATCCCACCACCACGCCCGCCAAGGAGAAAATCTCATAAAAAAAACCCTCCTTGGCAGCCAGCGCCATAGATAGCACTACCGCTACCACGATTACCCAATCAACCCCGGTCATGAGTTCGCACTGAGATCCTAAACACTCAGCTCGCGTCCGGTTAGCCGGCGGTAGGCTTCCAGGTACTTCTCGCTGGTCTGCAGCGCCACTTCCGCCGGCAGAGCTGGCGCCGGCGGCTGCTTGTTCCAGCGGATCTCTTCCAGGTAATCACGCACATACTGCTTGTCGAATGATCCCTGAGCCTGGCCGGGCTGGTAAGTATCCGCCGGCCAGAACCGGGAAGAGTCGGGCGTGAGCACCTCGTCGGCCAGCACCAGGCCGCCCGCCGTGCGCCCAAACTCGAACTTGGTGTCCGCAATAATGATGCCGCGCTGCCGCGCGTAGTCGGCCGCCGTCTGGTAAATCCTCATGCTCAGGTCGCGCAGTTCGCGGCTCAGCGCCGGGCCCGCCTGCTGCGCCATGCGCTCAAAGGAAATATTCTCGTCATGGCCGCTGAGCGCCTTGGTGGCGGGCGTAAAGATGGGCTCGGGCAGCTGGTCCGATTCGCGCAGTCCCGGGGGCAGGGAAATGCCGCACACGCTGCTGGTCTGCTTGTACTCCTTCCAGGCGGAGCCGGAAATATAGCCCCGCACTACGCACTCGATGGCCACCATGTCGGCACGCACCACCAGCATGGAGCGTCCGCGCAGCTGTTCCTCGTAGGGACGCAGCACCGCTGGGTACTGCTTCACGTCGGCCGTAACCAGGTGGTTGGGCACGATATCGCGCAACAGCTCGAACCAGAAGAGGGAAAGCTGGGTCAGAACCTTACCCTTATTAGGGATGCCCGTAGCCAGCACGTAATCGAAGGCGGAGATGCGGTCGGTAGCCACGAACAGCAGGTGCTCGTTGTCTACGCGGTAAACATCGCGCACCTTGCCGCTGGCGTACAGTTCGAGTTCAGGTATGTCGGTTCGGAGAAGGACGGTGTCGAGGAGCTGGGGAGTCATGCAATCATTTTAGCCGCAAGAAACGTCGCGTATTCTAGCCGTCCAGAATTTTTTGTCAACCAGATTGGGGCCTGAGGCGGCGGCCGGGAAGGCAGCTTTCGACGAAAAAGGGTTGACAAGCAGAGGGTTTCTTGAAACTGGCTCCGGGCACGGCTTTCCGAGTACCAGGATGTGGAAAAAATGTGCGTCGGGAAAGGCGGCGAATGACTCCCGGTGCAGGAATGTCGGATTACGACATATCTCCCGCGCCTGTCAAGCCCCGAAACGCACCGACACCAGCTTGGAGACTCCCGGCTCCTGCATGGTCACCCCGTACAGCACCGGAGCGATGCTCATGGTCTTCTTGCTGTGGGTGATGAGCACGAACTGGGTCTGCACGCTCATTTCCTTCACCAGCTCGGTAAAGCGCCCGATGTTGGCTTCGTCCAGTGGCGCGTCCACCTCGTCCAGGATGCAGAAGGGGCTGGGCTGGTACTGGAAGATGCCCACCAGCAGGGCCAGCGCGGTCAACGCCTTCTCGCCGCCGGAAAGCAGCAGAACGTTCTGCAGCCGCTTGCCCGGAGGTGAAGCCACCACGTCTATGCCGCTTTCCAGGCTGTTTTCCTGGTCGGTAAGCCGCATGAACCCCTGTCCGCCACCGAACAGCTTGCGGAAGGTGAGCTGGAAGTTTTCGTTGATGCGGTCGAAAGCTTCCTGGAACTTCTGCCGCGACACCGTCTCGATTTCGCGAATCGTGTTTTGTGTGTTCTCAATGGACTCCAGCAGGTCCTTGCGCTGCGTCTGCAGGAATTCATGGCGCTGAGCCGTCTCCTTGTACTCTTCCAGCGCCATCATGTTCACCGGGCCCATGGACTCCAGGTGGGAGCGCATCTGGCGGTAAGCCGCGTCTTCCTGGATGAGCAGCTCACCCTCCACCGTCTGCAGCGTGGCGTCTTCGCATAGCTGCTGCCGGGTTACGCCCAATTCGTTCAGGCAGGTTTCCGCCATGTACTCGCCATCGGATTGCAGCTTGGCGGCTGTGACGCCCAACTGCCCGCGCCGGTCGCGCGACTGCTCCAGCACCTCGCGCAGAGAATGCAGGGTCTGGTCAATTTCCACCAGGCGGGTGCGAACTTGCTCGCTTTCCGCCTGCAATTCGGCGGAACGTGCTTCCGCCTCCGCCCGCTCCGCCGCAAAAGCGACCACCTGCCCGGCCAATGCCTGGCTCTCGGCCTCACGCTGCTGCTTTTCCGCCAGCCCGGAAGCCGCTTGCGCCCGCAAACTGTCCACCCGTGACCGCGTCTCCGTGAGCAGAGATTCCATGCGCTGCAGCGCGGCTTCCGCCGACCGCCGCCGCTCCTCCACTGTGGCCAGGCGCGCCATCTGCTCCGACGAGCGCTGGGCCGCCGCAT
>DASSQB010000449.1:0-2984 GCA_035702725.1 Terriglobales bacterium
ATGGACGCTGTGGACAACGGGGTAAACGGGATTCGTTCGACGCTGTCACAGGAAGGCGTGCAGGAGTTCCAGATCATCACCAACGGCTATGAAGCGGAATTTGGACGGGCCTCCGGCGGCGTGGTGAACATCATCACCAAATCCGGAACCAACGATTTCCATGGCAGCCTGTTCGGCTACCTGCGCAACCGCAATATCCAGGCACAGAACCCGTTTACCAATACACCTGACCCGGCCTACACGCGCGTGCAGGCGGGCGCGGCAGCCGGAGGGGCGCTCAAGAAGGACAAAACGTTCGCCTACTTCTCTTTTGAGCTGACGCGGCGGCAGGAGACGGGGTTCTCCACCATCGGCGAAGGCAATTTTGGCTTGGTGCCGCTGACCAACGCGGCGAGCTTTGGCCTTCCCGCAGGATCAGTGGTAACGCCGGCGCAGGCGCAATTTCTCGCCGGAGCGCCGATCAGTCCTTTCACGGTGGCATACGCGCAGCTGGCGGCAGGAGGCTCCGCAGTTTCCCTGGCCGGAACGCCGGGGGCGCTGAGCGCTCTGGGGTTCTTTCCCACCACCGGCGCGCCGTTGCCGGCCTCGTTCCATAACCTGATCAGCCAGAAGGGCAATTATCCTGTTGCGGAAAAGACGGAACTCTATTCACTGCGGCTGGACCACAAATTCAACGCCAACAACTCGCTGATGGTGCGCGGCGGACTCAGTCCCAGCGACCAAACCGGCATCCAGGTGAACGCGCAAAACCAGGGTTTCGGACAAAACGCATTTTCCCGCACCTCAACGCAGAATTACCACGATGGCAGCATCGGCGTGCAGGAAACATCGCTCCTGGGCGACAACAAGATCAATGAAGCGCGGTATCAATACTCGCGGCGCGGGCTGCTCTATAACTTCTCCCGCGGGCCGGGAGGCGGCGATGTGGCCATCAACATTCCCGGCACCGCATTCTTTGGGCGCGAGCCTTTCTCGTTCGTCAGTCGCGTAGAGCAGCGGCACCAGATGAGCGACAATTTCTCTCTGATCAAGGGCCATCACAGCTTCAAGTTCGGCGGCGATGTGAATTATCTGCCGATTACGGCGGATTTTACCGTGAACTTCGGCGGCGTATACAACTTCGGCGAGTTGAGCGGATCGTCACTGAGCCCGGCCTTTTCGGCCTTCCCGAATTTTTCCGCCGTGCAGGCTTACGGGCTGGGGATTCCGCAGGTCTTCATCCAGGGAATCGGAAACCCGCATGACGCATTCAGCATGACCTCACTGGGTTTCTTTGCCCAGGACTCCTGGCGGATCAGCCATAACCTGACGCTGAACTATGGCGTCCGTTATGACTACGAACTTACGCCGACGTTCGCCGCGGTAAACCAGATATCACAGGCAGCGCAGGACGCGCTGAACATCACGCAGGGAATTCCGCGCGACAACAACAACGTGGCGCCGCGTGTTGGCCTGGCCTGGGACCCCAAGGGCAATAGCAAGACGGTGATCCGCATGTCGTACGGCATGTTCTATGACCATCCGCTGCTGGCGCTGGCTTTTGATTCTGACGTGGCCGATGGCAGCCAGGCGCCGCAGTTCATATTGTTTGGCGGCTCACCCTGCAATCCGGCAGCGCCACCTTCGCCCGCGGCGGCGCTCAACCTGAATGCGACCAACGCTTTCCAGGGCCTGCTGGGAGTGGGCAACTGCCTGCCTCCGGGAATGGCCGCGGCGGCGAACTTCCTCGATTCGCAGCAGCGCTTCAATCCAGCGCCCAACGCGCCTTCGGTTTTCACCAACCAGGCATATTTGACGGCGGGTGTGCCGCTGATCTCCCAGCCTTTCGGTTTTCCAACGGGCAAGAACTTTCAGTATGGATACGCCGAGCAGGCCGGGCTTTCCATTGAGCACGACCTGGGCCACAACTTTGCCATCAGCGCGACGTATAACTATACGGGCGGACACCACATCAACCGCCCCATCAACGTGAATCCCGCGAATCCAAAGGCAATTGTGGAGAACTGGGAGCGCGCGAATGCCTGGGCGGTGGCCAATGCCCAGCCGCTGTTCACCAATCCGCTGACCATCGCCACCTGCAACGTTGGGCCGGCAGGGGCATTTGTGCCGCCCGCGCTACTGAGCTTCTTCCGCCCGTCGGGATTCAACCCATCGCTGACGGCTGCATTTGCTCCCTGCATGGGCCTGGCCAACCTGGTGGCGGGACAATACAGGCTGGGTCTGGGGACGCCGGTACCGTTCAGCGACATGGTGGCCAACTTCTCCAATGGCAGCTCGGTTTATAACGGCGGCACGCTGAACCTGCTCAAGCGCATGAAGGACCACTTCGAGTTCCTGGCTTCATACACGTGGTCACATGCGATTGACGACTCCACGGACCTGCAGACATTGCTTTCACCACAAGACGACCTGCGTCCAGACCTGGAGCGCGCGAACTCGACGTTTGACCAGCGCCATCGCTTTGTTTTCAGCGGCGTTTACCAGAGCGGCAAGGCAGGCAGTGGATTCTGGGGCAAATTGTTCAGCGACGTGACCCTGGCGCCGATCGTGGAGTTCAGCTCCGGGCGGCCATACAACATCGTAACCGCGACCGACCAGAACTTTAATTTCAGCACCTCAACCGACCGCCCGAACGCGGTGGCGGTAGGGACGCCGACGAATGCCTGCGGCTTCCCCACGGTACCTTCGAAGGCGTCACCGACAGGAGCTTTCCAGATACCGTGCTTCATCGATTCCAATCCACTGGATGGAGTCTTTAACGGCACGCTGGATGGCAACCTGGGACGCAATGCCGGAACCAGGCCGATGACGATCTTTACCGACATGCGCGTGGCAAAGACCTTCAAGTTCAGCGAACGCGTGAGGCTGGAAGGGCTGGTTGATATGTTCAACCTGATCAACCGCTTCAACGTCGCCGACGTGAATACGCTCTATACACTGGCGGGAGCGCCAACGGCCGCGTTTGATCCGCGCCAGTTCCAGTT
>DASSQB010000450.1:0-11491 GCA_035702725.1 Terriglobales bacterium
GCCTGCAGTACTAGGTCGTCATTGTCGCCGTGGTTGATGGCCCCGATCAACTCATCGCGCATGTGGTCGGAGTAGTTGCAGCCCACGTGGTTGCATTCCAGCAGAATCTGGTTGCAGCCGCACACGCACATCAGGCGATGGCCCAAGTCGTTGAAGCGGGCATTCTCGTCACCAGCGCCGAGAAAAGCGAAGATAGCCAGGCACAATAGGCCAACCTGAATAGCACGGCTCAGCGCGAGTTTGCGGGACTCAAGCATCAGTCTCCCGCCTCAGCGGCCGCCGTGGCGCGTACCGGCGCTGTGGCAGCCAAAGGCACACGCGCCGCATTCGGGACCATACAGAGTATGGTTCCCCCCACCATGGTGAGCCATCCAATCCAAATCCACATCACCAGCGGGTTCAGGTGAACCTTTATGATGGGCCGCCCCGTATCCTCGTTGACGCCTTCGTAGACGACGTACAAATCTTCCTTCAGGGTGGAGCGGTTGGCGACCATGGTGGCCATCTGCTGGCTGGCCTTATAGAAACGCCGCTCGGGATACAAGGTGGTCAGCGGTTTGCCGTTGTCGGTCACATCAAGAATGGCCCACTCGCTGCGGTAGTTGGGCTTGTCGTCCTGCGTGTAGGAGCGGCAGGTGAGGGTATAGGCGCCGACATTCATGCTGTCGCCATAACCCATTTCCTTCTCCTTGTCCTGGTTGAAAGCGGAACCGGCCAGGCCGATCATCACCAGGGCTACGCCGAAGTGAACAACATAACCGCCGTAGCGGCGGGTGTTGTTGTGAGTAAGCCGGGCCATGCCCGCCAGCAGGCTCTTGCCCGTCTTTGCGGCAATTACGCGGCCGCCGCGTACGAACTCAGAAAAGACGGTGACTGTCACCAGCACGGCCAGGCAGATGGTCATCAGCGAATAAAGAGCCGACTGCTCCTGCCACGGCCGCACACCGAAGGCGATCAGAATTATCGCCACGGCAACTGCCGCCCCCGCCGGAATGGAAAAATTACGCTTCAGGCTCTCAAACGAAGTCTTGCGCCAGGCCAGGAGCGGGCCCAGCGCCGTGAGGAGCAGTAGCAAAAGCGCGACCGGAACATTGACGCGGTTGAAGAACGGCGGCCCCACCGTCACCTTGTGTCCCTGCACCCATTCCGAAAGTACGGGGAAGAGCGTCCCCCACAGCACGGTGAAGCAGGCCACCAGCAGCACCAGGTTGTTGAACAGGAAGCTGGATTCTCGCGAAATCAGCGACTCCAGCCGATTTTCGCTTTGCAGGTGCGAGCGGTTCTTGACGAAGGCGGCCACACAGACGGCGAACGTCAGCGCCAGCATCCCCACGAACCAGTTGCCGATGGACGATTGAGCGAACGCGTGAACAGAACTGACCAGGCCGCTGCGCGTCAGGAAAGTGCCGAAGAGGCAGAGCAGGAAGGTAGCGAAGATCAGCCACATGTTCCAGATCTTCAGCATGCCGCGTTTTTCCTGCATCATCACCGAGTGCAGGAAGGCGGTGCCCGTCAGCCAGGGCATGAGTGAAGCGTTCTCCACCGGGTCCCATGCCCAGTAGCCGCCCCAGCCGAGTACGGAGTAGGCCCAGTGCGCGCCCAGAAAGATGCCGCAAGTCAGAAATCCCCAGGTCACCATGGTCCAGCGGCGGGTGATGTGAATCCACTTTTCTCCCGGGTAGCGCATCATCAGCGCGCCCAGCGCAAAAGCGAAAGGCACGGTGAAGCCGACGTAGCCCAGGTAGAGCATGGGCGGGTGAATCACCATTTCCGGATACTGCAGCAGCGGGTTCAACCCGGCGCCATCAGCGGGCAGAGCGCCCTGCATCATGGCGAAAGGGTTGGCGGCGAAATTCACCAGCAACAGGAAAAAGACCTGAACGCCGGCGATGATGACGGAAGCGTAAGCGAAAAGACGGCGGTCAACGTCGTGCCGCAGCCGCAGCACCAACCCGTAGGTGGCAAGCAGCAGCGACCAGAACAGCAGCGAGCCTTCCTGGCCCGACCACAGGGCGGCAAACTTGTAGGGCGCCGGCAGGTCGCGATTGCTGTGGTGAAAAATGTAAGCCAGGCTGAAGTCGTTCTGAAAGGCGGCTGTAACCAGGCACAGCGCAGCCAGCGCCACCGCGAAGAAAATTGCGATGCCGGCGCGGCGTGCGGTTTCACCCAGGCGCTCGCCGGCAGCGTCTGGCCGGAGCAACGCCAGCGCGCCCGCAAACAGCGTGTAGACACTGAGCGCCAGGGCGAACAGAACGGCAAAACTTCCCAATTGCGGCATCGTGGAAGGGCTCGGGTGTTTATTCTTTCAAAAACGTGGGAGCCAGGCAACTGTGTACAAATGTGCCAACGGTGGGTACTTGCAACTCACCCCAGCGGAGATAGCGGCGCTGGCCGACCGGCCGATGGCCCGGGGGTTACCCCGCCTGGGGCGGGCAGCGGCGCAGGGCATCGCGCACGGCCTGGATCAACTCGGGAGGCGGGCAGGGCTTGTGCAGGAAGGCGACGTTCAGCGAGTCGTATTCCTGCTCTGCCTCAGCCATGCCGGTTACCACGATCACCGGAACATGGGCGTTGATACGGCGCAATTCGCGCACAAAATCAGCGCCACTGGCGCCCGGCATCACGTGGTCGGTGACAATCACGCCCAGACGGCTGGCCAAGGCTGGCGAACGCAGCAGGGCCAGCGCTCCTTCTACGTTGGTGGCTATAGACACAGGAAAGCCGGCTTCGCGCAGCACCAGCTCGCGAATGGTCAGTTGCGAAGGATTGTCGTCAATCAGCAGTACTTCGCGTTCCATGTTCCCGGCTCAGCGCGTCCTCGAATCGCTTGCAGGCGCGCCACCTTGCTTGCGATGCCGGCTCAGGCGGTACGGTTGGCATAGCGAGCCCGTATCTCAGCCTCCGCCCGCAGCCAGTCTTCATGATGACGGCCGTGTTCACCACCACGCTCCTGGAAAAGCTCGTAGGCGCGATGGCGGATTTCCTCTTCCAGATTGCCGTTTCCGGACTTGCGCAATTCCTTCACCTCAGAAGGTTTACGGTTGATGGGGGTGACCGACGAATTGCTACGGGGCGTTTTTGCTTTGGCCATGGGTACTGACTCCTAATGCAAAGTTGATGGCCATCCACAGCTTCCAAAGTTGCTGCTGCAACTGCAAGACTGTAAGGCCGGATGATTAGAACTACTATAACCGGAATTCCGGCGAGGAACATCGGAAGGCGAGAAAAAAATCGCTGCCCCTGATTACTTTCTTGGTGTGAGTCTTTCGGCCCTAACGATCAGTGAAAATCGTGAGAAGCCATGGCCGCTGCGCTGACCTGCAGTGGCAATATACGGTCAGCCTTGACGGAAATCACGTTATCCAGATTCTGCAGCGTTCCTTCGATGAGCAGGAACTGCTCGCGAATGAGCGCCAGGCGATTGTGCTCGAAAAGATCGGGGGTGATGATAGCGTTGGCGATGCCGGTTTCATCCTCCAGGCTGAGGAAAACGAATCCGTGAGCGGTGCCAGGACGCTGGCGGGCAATCACGCTCCCTGCAATACACACTCGTCGGCCATTTTTGATGTGCTGCAGGTCGCAGGCGCGCTGCACGCCACGCAGTTGTGCAGGGCGGTAAGACATGGGATGCCGGCCCACAGTCAGGCCGGTGCCGCGGAAGTCGGCCACCAGGCGCTCTTCGTCACTCATGCGCGCCAGGGGCGAGGCGGAGTCGCACTCGACCATCCCTTCCAGCAGGGGCCCCGCAGAGCGCGCGGCACGCTCCACCTGCCAGAGAGCGTCGCGGCGGTGGAGGGAACCAGTTGTCAGTTGCCGGTTGACAGTTGCCCGTTTCGGATTTTGCGTTTCCGCGATTGGCGCAGGGGCTAAAGCCCGGGATGTTTTTGGCGCCTGATTCGCACGGCTGAAGCCGGGCGCTTCCACACTGGCAACTGACGACTGACAACTGGCAACTGGTTTGCTGAGAACCGATAACTGAGAACCGAGAACTGAATTCAACGCTCCAATTTGCGCCAGCGTGACCAGTTCGTTTTTGCGCAGATCCGGGACGCGCCGCGCCAGGTCATCTATAGAAAGGAACGGGGCTTGCCCGCGTTCGCGCACGATGACGCGAACCGCTTCTTCGCGCAGGCCTTTAACGTAGCGCAGGCCAAGGCGAACAGCAGTTGTCAGTTGACAGTTGTCAGTTGTCAGTGAGTGGTCAGTGGCTTCGAGTGAATGATCAGAAATTAAAGATCCACGCAACTCCGCGTCAATCCGCGACGAAAAAGAATTTGAATTTTCGGAGACGTCAGAGGGCCGGTGGCCCACAAACGAAGGCGCACCGGCTGAATGCTGAATGCTGAGTGCGGACTGCTCCACTGTGCACAGCCACTCCGACTTCATCACGTCAATCGGCCTGATCTTCAGTCCGTGGCGCTGCGCGTCCTTCACGATGGTGGCCGGCGAATAGAAGCCCATGGGCTGGTTGTTGAGCAGTGCGGCCGTGAACGCCGCGAGGTAATGCGTCTTCAAATAAGCACTGGCATAAGCCAGCAGGGCGAAGCTGGCGGCGTGCGATTCGGGAAAACCGTAGAGCGCGAAGGAAGTGATGGAGTGGATGATTTCTTCCTGCCCCTCCGGTGTGATGCCGTTCCGCTGCATGCCCGCGCGCAGCTTGACTTCAATATCCCGCATGCGCGCTTCTGAGCGCTTGAAGCCAAAGGCGCGGCGCAACTCTTCCGCCTCGCCGCCGGTAAAGCCGGCCGCGATCATGGCCATGCGCAGCAGTTGCTCCTGAAACAGCGGTACGCCCAGCGTGCGTGCCAGCACCGGCTCCAGCGAAGGATGCGGGTAGTGCACCGGCTCGCGTCCCTGCCGCCGCTTGATATAAGGGTTCACCATCTCGCCTACGATGGGACCGGGGCGGATAATCGCCACCTGAACCACGATGTCGTAAAAATTTGTTGGCCGCAGCCGCGGCAGGCACGACATCTGCGCCCGGCTTTCGATCTGAAACATGCCGATGGTGTCCGCTTTCTGCAAGGCGGAATAAACCTCGGGATCGTTGGCAGGCAGATGGGCGAGGTCCACCTTTTCGCCGTAATGCTCGGGGATCAGGTGGAGGCAATCTTCCAGCACCGCCATCATGCCCAGGCCCAGCAGATCCACCTTGATGATGCCCATGTCGGCGCAATCTTCCTTGTCCCACTGCACCACCACGCGGCCGGGCATGGAAGCGGGCTCCAGCGGCACTACGGAATCGAGCTGGCCCTGGCAGATAACCATGCCGCCGGAGTGCTGACCCAGGTGGCGGGGCAAATCCTGCACCCCCAGGCAAAGCTCGAAATATTTGCGCATGCGGGGATGGCGCAGGTCGAAGCCGGCCTGGCGGAACTGGCGCTCCAGCGTGTCGTTCGGATCCCTGTATTCCCAGGAGCCGACCAGGCCGGAAAGCCGGTCGAGTGTTTCCGTATCGAAACCGAGCACCTTGCCCATTTCCCGCGCCGCCAGCCGTCCCCGGTAGGTGATCACGTTGGCCGTCATGGCCGCGCCGCGCTGGCCATAGCGTTCGTAGACATACTGAATGGCGCGCTCGCGCTGGTCGCCCGAGGGCAGATCGAGGTCAATATCGGGCCACTCGCCGCGCTCCTCTGAGAGGAAACGTTCGAACAGCAGGTCCATTCCCACAGGATCCACCGCGGTTATGCCCAGGGAGTAGCAGACGGCGCTGTTCGCGGCCGAGCCACGGCCCTGCGCCAGGATGCGCTGCTCACGGCAGAAGCGCACAATGTCCCAGACGATGAGGAAGTAGCCGGCCAGGTCGAGCTTTTCGATCAGCCCCAGTTCACGCTCAATCTGGCGCTTGGCGCGCTGGCGCAGGTCACGTGCGGCGCGCCCATAGTGCTCGCGAAAGCCTTCGTCGGTGCGCTGCCGCAAAAATGACATCATGCTTTCGCCTTCCGGCACCGGGTAACGGGGAAACTCGTAGCCCAAATCATTGAGCGTGAACTCAAGTCGCGACGACAGCTCTTCCGTGGCGCTGATGGCCTGCGGCAGGTCGGCGAAAATGCGCGCCATCTCCTGTGCCGGCTTGAGATAACGTTCCGCATTGCGCGCCAGCAGGCGCCCGGCAGTGTCCAGCGTGCGGTGGTTGCGCAGGCAGGTGAAAACATCGAGCACTTCGCGTTCGCTGATGGTGTGGCCGCCATCGCCCACGCCACGGGCGGGAGCGGCGTAGGACACGCCATTCGTGGCCAGCAGCGGCAGGCCGAGAGAGCGTGCAATCTTCATCGCCGCCTGGTTGCGCGCTTCCTGTTCGCGATGGAAGTGGCGCTGCAGTTCCACATAAACATTCTCGTGCCCAAAAATATGAACGAGTTGTTCGACTGCGTGCCGGGCTTGCCCCATGCCGCCGTGCGCCAGGGCCGCAGCCAGAGGGCCATGCTCATCGCCGGTGAGGCACACCAGTCCCTGGCTGAATTCAGCCAGGTCATCCGCGGTAGCCGCAATCTGCTCCGGCGGCGCGTCTTTCGGCCCGCGCATTTTCATGCGCGTAATCAGCCGGCAAAGGTTCTGATAGCCGGCGCGGGAGGAAGCGAGGAGAGGAAGGCGGGTTTCACCACAGAGACACAGAGACACAGAGGGTTTTCGATTGATGAATTTCGATTGACGATTTGATCCGCGTTGATCCGCGTTCATCCGCGGCGATGAAGTCAATCGTTGTTTTTCCAATCGACAATCGTCAATCTCTAAATTGTCAATTCCTTCGGTGTCTCTGTGGCTCTGTGGTGAAAATGTAATTTCCGCGCCGACGTGCGCCCGCAAGCCAAGCTTTTTTGCTGCCAGATGAAAGCGCGGCACGCCATAGACACCGTCGCGGTCAAGCAGTGCCATGGCTGGCATGCCCAGCTGGGCGCATACTCCCGCCAGTTCCTCAGGCAGGGAAGAGCCCTCGAGGAAGCTGAACGCAGAGCGGGAATGGAGCTCAACGTACATCGGGTAATTGGGTAATTTGTAATTGAGCAATTTGTAATTGGTAATTTGAAACAGCATCGCAATCAGCTCTTGAGCTGCGTGCCTGATTGCTGAGTGCTTGCGTCAATTTACAAATTACAAATTGCCAAATTACAAATCAGGCTTCAGCTTCTCGATTACACAATTACCCGATTACTCAATTACCCAATCAGTCGTAGCTGCCTTCCACAAACCACTGCCCGCTGGCCGGCTCGCGATAAAGCCGGTAGAGCACGGCGCCAGTTTCGTTCTGCAGAATGATGTCCCACTCTTCGCGGGCCCAAGCCTCCTCCTTCCACCACTCGCCGGAAGCGCGCCAGGGTCCCGCCGACCATACAATTTCGCCGCGCACCTCCGGCTGAATGGCCGCGGTGATGCGCACAGGAGCGCCGGCGTGTATCACCACCGAGGCGCGCAACGGCGGGCGGAAAAGGCGCAGCGCGGTCAGCGGCCCAACCCGTTCCGGCATTTCCATTCCCTGGCGCGGAGCAGCCGGCGCAAAATGCTTCAAACGGAAATTTTCCGGGCGATGCGTGTCCAGAACTTCCGGCGAGCCGGCGCGATCTTTACCCACCACAGCGGCTATTCGCGCCAGCGTGAGCTCGAGCCTTTCCGGTTCCGGCGCAAGCGGCAAAAACAAGCCAGTCTGGGCGGCGCGCGGACGCACCGGCTCCGCCGCCAGCCAGACCTTCGTGACCGGCGCGACCGGGGGGTGCGCCTGCAACTCCAGTTGCAGCAATTTTAGAAAGGTCTTGGGATTGAGCATGGGCAGAGGCAGGTGCAGCGCGCGGGCGTAGAAACATTGACGATTGATGATTGACGATTGACGATTGGAGAATTGATGATTGACGAATAACGAATGATGAATTGATGCTGATCCGCGTTCCTCAGCGTTGATCTGCGGCAAAGAAGGTGGTTTTTGGTTGTTCAATCGGCAATCGTCAATCTCTAAATCGTCAATTCTCTCGGTGTCTCCCTGCCTCTGTGGCGGCTTTTCCAGTTCCAGGCGCAGCCGCAGTTCATTGGTAGCCAGGGCGCGGGCGGAGAGCCGGGCGCAAAGTTGCTCCAGCAGCCGGTTAAGAAGAAAGGCCAGCGGCTCCAGCAGGGCCACCGGATACTCCAGTTCGACCGCCTCTTCGAAGGCGAGTGCCGACTCGCTCACCACCAGCGAGCGTTCTGTCGTGCCACGAGCCATTCGCTGCAGGCGCAAGCCGTCCTGTCCCAGGCGTTCACTGAGCGCGACCTCCGGCAGGGCGGCCAAGGTGCGACAATTGCGCACGCCCCAGCGGTCCAGCGTTTCCAGAATTTCCTGCGCGCGCTGAGTTTCATTCTGCTTATTATCCCGACTGCCAGCAGATTCTCCTTGACTCCCGGCTCCTGACTCCTGACTCCTGAATGTTTGCAGCAGCACGTCCACCGGCAAATCGCCCAGGCGCTCCGCCTCTTTACCCACGGGGATAACGGTCACCCCAGGAAATCCGCGGGCGGCATGCATGGCGGCGTCGGGATTAGCGGCGACAGCTACATTGGCTTCCAGGCCCAGTTCGGAGACTCGGCGTGCCAGGTCGCGGGCGATCTGAGCGGCTGCGCCGAACAGGCGTTCCAGCCCGTCGAGATCGAGAATGACCGTATCCCCCGCCGTGTCTTCCACGCGCGGCGAAAACGACTGCGCGCCATCCAGCAGCGCGGCATGAGCGGCAGCTTCTTCCAGCAGCGAACGAGGCCGGAGCATCACCTGGGGAGAAGCTTCCGCCTGCAGCTTGGTCGTGCCCGGCTCCACTCCGCAGTCGCGTGCCTTTTCATTGGCCGCGAATACTCGGACCAGTGGCGGCTTGCCGGCGAGCACGGCCACAGCTTGTTCCCGCAGTTGAGGCTCGGCGCGCACTACCGCTTCCACGGGAAAATCGGGAACGAAGATGCAGGCAAAGGGCATAGAACCGGTAGTCAGTAGTCAGGAGTCGTAGTCGGCAAAAGGCACTCAGCATTCAGCCAGCGAGCGAATTTGCCCAGGCCGCGCACATGGCAAATTGCGCGGTGGAGCGGACCGGCTTGCGCTGCAGGCGCGCGTGCACGATTTCCGCCTCCACCGGCAGTTCCCGCAGGAGCTGCGCGTGCGCCGGCAGAATATCTTCCATGCAATTTACCGAAATGGTCCCAAAACTTGAATTTTTTTGATTAGAACCCCAACCGGGGCTGGCTGAGTGCTGACTGCTGAATGCTGAGTGCTGTCTGATTGCCCGCCGCTGCTCCCTGGTTCCCGCCTGCATTCTCAACACCAGCGACGCGCACGTTTTGGCATACGGCTCCTGCTCCACCACCAGCAGCACCGTGGGCGTATTCTCCACCGCGCGGCGAAAGCGGAACCAGGAGGCCAGCGGAATGCGGCGTGCAAAGCGCGGCGGCACGTCCGCCAGATCCACCACCACCATGCCAAAGCCACCGCTCTGCAGCAGCAGGTCGGTAGTTTTGAGCACCTGCTCCAGGCGGCGGTCCCAGACGGAAAATTGACGATTGACGACTGAAGATTGACGATTGGAAACGCAGTGCTCAGTGGTCAGTGGCCAGTGATCAGCAAAGTTTCGCGTTTCAAATTTCGAGTTTCGGGCGGATTCTCGAATGACGAATGAAGAATGATGAGTTGATTCTGATCCGCGCTGATCCGCCTTAATCTTCGGGACAGAAGTCGGTTGTTGGTTTTTCAATCGACAATCGTCAATCTTAAAATCATCAATTTTCTCTGTTTCTTTGTGTCTCTGTGGTGGATTTTCTCCGCAGCGAATCCATAGCAGCCGGCGCAAGTCAAGACCGGCAGCGGCCGCCAACTCGGGATGCAGGCTGTCGCCGGCATCCACCAGGGCGCAGACTTCCTGGCGGTGGGTGGCATCGGCCAGCGCCGCCAGCACCAGGCTGGTGCGCCCGCAAGAGGCAGGGCCAAAAATTTCGGTGAGTGCGCCACGGGGCAAGCCCCCGGTCAGGGCGTCTATCTGGGCAATGCCGCTGGGCACGGTGGCGGGCGCGGGCCGCGCCTCCAGCTTCGAGCCCGGCACCACCCCCCGAGGGAGCTCCAGCAGGCGGCTGCGGCCAGGCTCATGGAACGGTGTTTCCAGGGGCAAAAGTGGCGACGGCGATGAGGCGCGAATGACGGCGGAAGACATGAGGACCCTCGGAAATAACGGCTAGGTGGGCGATCCAGCTACTTTCGCTTTTTGTTCGCCTAATAAGATTGTGCCCCTGGCCTGGGATGTTTGTCAAGGTGTGGAAGCGCCCGGCTTTTGCCGGGTGAATAGGGGTTTCTTTTTTTTCACGCCAAGCCGACTTTGAGTCGGGGAGGAATTCCTGAGCGAGGGATGACGTCGCACGCTTCCGCACATCCTGCCGCTTAGTTGTAATCTGGTTCTTATACCCAACGACCAATGATCAACGAACAACGACCCGATGCCCTTCGCCCCACCGAACGCTTCTCCGACCGTGTTGCCGACTACGTCCGCTACCGCCCCGGCTACCCGCCTGAACTGCTGGAATGCCTGCGGCGCCATTGCGGCCTGACCCCGCAGTGGGCAGTGGCTGACATCGGCTCCGGTACCGGCCTGCTGACCAAAATCTTTCTGGAGAATGGTAACCGGGTGTTTGCTGTCGAGCCCAATGCCGCCATGCGCGCAGCTGGGGAAGAATACCTGCGCGGCTTTGCTCAGCTCGTCAGCCGGGAAGGCCGCGCCGAGGCCACGGGCCTGGAGGCGCACAGCGTGGACCTGGTGGCCGCCGGGCAGGCCTTCCACTGGTTCGACCGTCCCCGGGCCCGCGCGGAATTTGAGCGCATCCTCAAGCCCGGCGGGTGGGTGGCGCTGATCTGGAACGAGCGCCTGACCTCCACTCCCTTTCTGGCCGACTACGAGCAACTGCTGCACCGCTATTCACGGGATTATGCCCGCGTGGACCATCGCAACGTAGGCGAGGAGGCCCTGGCCCAGTTCTTCTGTCCCGGCCATTTCCGCCAGGAGGTGTTCTTCATCCGCCAGCAGTTCGATTGGGAAGGGGTGCAGGGGCGCTGCCTGTCTTCTTCCTACGTGCCCGCCCCCGGCCACCCTGGGCACGAGCACATGCGGAGCGAACTGCAGGTCATCTTCCGCCGCTACCAGCAGGACGGCCTGGTGGACTGGGAATATAAGACCCGGGTGTATTACGGCAGGTTTGTGGAGTGAGTTTCAAGGGCTGCAGGGTTCAGGTTTCGGGGTTTCAGAAGTTCGTGGTGGGCAGTTGCGGTGCGCGAAGACCTTGATCGATCTTTGAAACCTTGAAACCTGTGACACACTGAAACCCTGAAACCGCCCCTTGCTATAATCAAGAAGTCTCGCCTAGTGGCGCTATCGTCTAGGGGTTAGGACGGAAGATTCTCAATCTTCAAACCCGGGTTCGATTCCCGGTAGCGCTACCAATCCTTCCACTTAGCTCAAATACCCTGTATTGACGCGGGTTTTGACGAAGCCAATTCTCTTTC
>DASSQB010000451.1:0-4836 GCA_035702725.1 Terriglobales bacterium
CATGACAGTGGGAAAAGTATTGCCTTTAGGGGCGAAGTGCTCACCTGACTGGCGAGACGCGGAGCGCAGGTTTTTGCAGGAACGCGGCGCGTTCGGCGTTGAAAGCCTCGCGTTCGGCGACAATTTTCATATCAGGCCAGCCCAGAGCGCTGCCAATGCGCTGGGCTGCCATCGCGGAACACTCGCCGTTCCAGCAGCCATTCAGAGCCACGGGGACGCGGCGCAGGAGCACATCGGACAAGGTTAACGCGTGCTCACAGGCAAACGCATTGACGGCTTCCGCAACGACGTGGTGAGTGTGAGGACACAGCGGGTGGCGCGTGCGCGCGTCGCTCTTAGCGAGCTGAGCAATACCGACCCGCCCGGGTCCGTGCCAGGCGGCGATGGAGCGAGCGCTCTCCACTGGAATACCAGTTTGAACTGCGGTTATGTCCGCCCATTCCTGCAGCAGGGCAGTGAAATCCTGACCGTTCGGGATGACCGCTGTTCCGCGCGGCTCCTCCACCTCCATTCCAATTAGCCGGGCGCACTCGCGGGCCAGGCCGGCGGCGGTGGTCAGTTTCCCGCCGACGACGGAAACCATCTGCGCCACGCCGTCTTCCCGGTGATCGTGAAGGAAGTGGCGCCGGGTAATGGCAGAAAGGTTGTCGTCACCGACGAAGGGCAGAGGCCGCACGCCGGCGTAAGCATAGCGGATGTGCTCGGCGGAGATGCCCGCGCGGGGAAAGCGCTGGCGCACGGAGTCGAGCAGGTACTGAACTTCGCCGGCAGCAGGCCGAACGTCGCGGGGATCACCGTGGTCAGGGACCTCCGTGGTTCCCACGAGCACTTGGCCGTTCCAGGGAATGACGAAAAACGGGCGTCCGTCCAAAGCTTCGATATAGATGGCAGCGTCGGGCATGCCGTCGAAACGGGGCAGCACAATGTGCGAGCCGCGCACGCCGCCGATCATGGCGGAGGCTTTCAGGCCTGCGCTGTGCGCAACCTGGTCGGCCCAAGGGCCGCTGGCATTGATGATGAAGCCAGCTTCGACGCGCGACTCGTGGCTGGTAATGAGATCGCGTATGCGCAAGGCGCGCGCCTTGCCATTGGCGACTTCAATCTCCAGCACCTCGGTGTGGTTGCGCGCGACCGCACCGGCATCGGAGGCTTCTACTAGCCACTCCGCCACGAGGCGCTCAGGAAACTCGCATTGCGCATCTTCGTAATTGAAAATGCGCCAGCGCTCGCCGGAATCGAGCCAGCGCTCGAGGGCAGCGATGCTCTTCTTCGCGTCATGGTTTCGGGCAGGCGTAGCAGCAGCGAAGCGGCGATAGAGCCACAAGCCAAAACGGACTTCGAGCGCGCTGCGTTGCGCCTGGGGGCCCAGCGGCAGGAGGAAATTGATGGGGCGCACCAGGTGAGGCTTTTCCTGCAGGAGGCGGCGGCGCTCGCGCACGGATTCGCGCACCAGGGAGATCTCACCGTGTTCCAGATAACGCAAACCACCATGGATGAGGCGGGTGGAACGGCTGGTGGTGCCGGCGGCAAAGTCGTGCTGCTCCAGAAGCAGCGTGGACCGGCGGGCGCGCGCGCACTCGCGCGCGATGGCCACGCCATTGATCCCGCCGCCGACGATGGCTATGTCAAAACGCTTCCCGTCCAGCGGTTCACGCAGCTCAGGCCTGAGGTTCACGCTCGGTTAGATGCTCCCTGACTTTTGCAGCTTCTAATGTCGCATCCGGAGGGGCAGAGGGAAAGTGGCAGGCACGCTTCTGGCGAAGGCACGTGATCTGGACCACAAGACTGGGGTAGCCCACGCGAGACGCTTCTGCGCTAAAGCGCCTCAGCATCAGGCCCTCCTTCGGAGCTCACGGGCGAGGGCGCCCGCGCCACAAAAAGCAGCAGAACCTGGAGAGGCGTTTAGACGGGGTTAAGGCCCTATCCAACTCCCGTTCGGTAAGCAGCCTCCAATCAGGGAGACGGAGGAATGAGGAGGGGTACCTGTGAAACAGCTAAGTTTGATCGCGGCTCTGGCCTCTGGCCTGATACTAGGCGGAGCGGCTTACGGGCAGAATACTTCCAGCCAGGGCAACCAGAGTTCGAGTGCAAGTTCCACATCGAGTCAGAACACGCAAACGGTACCGCGCACTGCCGAGCGGGTAAGGACCAGCCGGACGGATGTGTTGCCGACCGGAACGCAGCTGGCGATCCGGACGAACGAGAACATCGAGGCCACGCAGGCAGACAGCGGCAAGACTTATTCTGCGGAAGTGGCGCGCACCATCGAGGACCAGCAGGGCAACGTGCTGGTACCGAAAGGCTCGCCGGTGGCGCTGACCATCGCCAGCGTCAAGAATTCCACCTTGGGCGAGAACCAGGCGGAACTGGCGCTGCACTCGATCACCATTCATGGCCATCGCTACCTGGTTTCGACTAATACGGTGACGCAGCAGGGCACGGGCGGCATTGGCAAAAACAAGAAGACGGCGGAGATGGTGGGCGGCGGCGCGCTACTGGGAACAGTGATTGGCGCAGTAGCCGGCGGTGGCAAGGGCGCGGCTATCGGCGCGGTGGTGGGCGGCGCCGGCGGTGCGGGCGCGCAGGTGCTGACCAAGGGCAAGCAGGTAAAAGTACCGGCCGAGTCGGTGCTTACCTTCCAGCTCAGCCAGCCGATACAGATGCAGCGGTGAAGAAGATCCTAACCGTGAAAAGGAGTTTCACTGAACAAGGCGGGAGAACTCCGTGGAACGGCCGCTATAGTATGAGGTGGGCGCAAGGTCCTTCGGCTGCGCTCGGGATGACAGTCCTGAAAATTCGTCCTTAGATAACGCCGTTACGGTAGGCCCCTGGGCGTGACGCCATCCAGCGCCGGGCGGGCGGGGGCGCCCGCCACAAACGCAAGGATGACTACTGCGGCTTGGGACCACGCACCACCTGAACGAAATCTTCCGGCTTGATCCACTTAGCGAATGCCGCCTTCACCTGCTCGCCGGTAAGCGCAGAGTAGCGGGCAGCGGCCTCTACCGGCTCATCCAATGGCAGGCCCATCACGGCGCGTCCCAGAAGGCCGCCGGCAATGCTCATTTCGCTGGATTCAGCCAGTGGAATCTGGCGCAGGATGAGCGCTTTGGCCTGCTGCAGCTCACCGGCCGTAGGCGGGGAATTCTGCATATCGCGCAGGTCGCGCTGGACCAGGGCCCGCGCCTTGGAAACGTTCTTCGGATCGCAGGCATAAGAAACGGTGAAGGCGGCCCGCGTGCGGCCGGCGTCCAGCCGATTGGAAACCGTGTAAACCAGGCCCGTTTTTTCGCGCAGGTCACGGTAGAGGCGAGTGGCGTAGAACCCGCCGCCAAGCACGTGATTGCCGAGTTCCAGCGCGTAGTAGTCGGGGTCGAAGCGGTTCATGGGCAGCTCCTGGGAGAGCTCCACCAGATCCTGGATGCGGGACGGATCGGGAACATTGGTCGCCGAAGCGGTGTTGGGCGGAACGGGCGGCAGATCTACCTGCGGCTTAGGTCCACCCGCTTTCCAGGAACCGAACCATTTCTCGATTTCGGCCTTGGCTTCCTCGGGAGTTACGTCGCCGATCACGACGATGGTGGTTAGATCAGGACGGTAAGCGCGTGCGTAGTAGTCATGTATGTCGGTGAGGGTTAACGCGTCCACTGTCTTGGGAGTGGGCTGGCGCAAGGCGGGATCGTCCTTGGGCAGCAGACCGAACTCCAGAGCTCTTTCCGCCAGGTATCCCGGGCTTTTGAGAAGACCACCCACGGAATCGGCGGTTTGAGCCTTCACAACCTTAAAAGCCGGCTCCGGCAGGGCAGGGTGGAGCTCATTTTCAGCAAGCAGTTGCACGCCGCGATCAAAGTATTTCTTTAATACGGCCAAGGAGAAGCTGGGCCCGGCCGATTCGTCAGCGGCAATATCGTCCAGAGCCTTTTGAAAAGCGAGACGATCCAGAGTGGTAGTGCCGTAGGAAAACAAACCGGTCAGAACGTCCTGTACACCCTCGCGGCCGGGTGGAACCTCCAGGTCAGCTTGCGTGCGAATTTGCCCGACGACAGTAACCGTGGAGCTCAATTTTTCGGGCTGCACGATCAGGCGAATGCCGTTAGAGAGCTTTGTGTCCGTCGGGGTGAGGTCCCACTTCGGTGGTTGCAACGGATTGAGCAGGGACTTGGCCCACATCGGCAGTGGCACGGGCTTGGTGGGAGCAGAGGTGAGTTTTTCTGTGCCTCCAAAACCCTTGGCGGCAGCGGGAGCGCCCGAGGGCTGGGGCTTGAGTGTTGCTACGATGGCCTGATCGTTGCGCAGATAAGTTTGGGCAGCGTGGTTGACATCGGCCACATTGACGCTCTGCACCGCGTCCACGTCGTCCTGCGGAGAGTTGCGGCCCTCGCCGGCCACTGCTTCCGACCACAGATCGGCGAGACCGGGAATGGAATTGCGGGCAAACTCGTTAGAGGCGAGCACCGCCCGGCGGGAGGCGGCCACCAAATCGGCAGGCACGCCCTTGCCGGCGTAGCTGGCCACAATGCGCTGAAGTTCGGCAATGATGGGCTGGGCATCGGCGTTGGCGGGCAAGACCGCGTAAGCAAAGCCCACGCTCGCCTGGAGATACTCTTCCGCCATCTCAAAGCCCGCATCGAGCGCTTTGCCCTGCGGCACCAGGGCATAAATATCGCCGCGCTGGCTGCCTAGGACGTCGCTCAGCACACGGGCGGCGGCGAAGTCCTTGCTGTCGGTGCCGGGCATGCGGTAGCTGACAATGGCAAGCGTGTAGGGGTAATCGCTGGGCAGGGTGAAGCTTTCTGCTTTCACCGGCTGCAGCTTGATGCTGGTCCGAGGGGGAAG
>DASSQB010000452.1:0-4823 GCA_035702725.1 Terriglobales bacterium
CTGGCCCTGCCCAAAAGCTCCGCTCATCGCCGCTGCGGCCGCCCCGCCCATAATGCCGGCGCCTGCGCCGCTCATTCCCATCACCGCGCCGAGATTCACCTCACCCAAGAGCAGCAGGCGGAAATCCTTGCCGGTGATGGGGTCTTTGTAGCGCCGGCGCAGGAAGCGGATGTTGTTGGTGTTTTCCAGGTCCTCGATCCGGGTGGGATAGCGGCCGAATTTTTTGTAGTAATGCTGGATGGCGCGCATGTATTGCGTGCCGCGGTGAATCAGTTCCGCCTCGCGCTCGCGGCGAATGGACATGGCGATGTCGGGCGCCGCCGCTGCCGCCGCAATCACAATCAGCGCCAGCATCAGGATAATCGCCAGCAACATGTAGCCTTGCCGGCCACGTCTGCCGCCATTAGCCGGTGGCTCACGCCGCAATTGCCCGCTCAGCTTCACGCTTTATCCCTGAGTGATGGGGATGCTTTGCCGGTTATTATTCAGCACGTCTTGCAATTCGATGGAGGTCGGCCCAATGCGCAGCACTTTGTAGCGCCGGTCCACAATGTCGCCCTCCCCGGCAATAAACACGTCCTGCCCCTTGGCCAGAAACACCCTCCGGGGCTGGCCGGGCTTGTTGGCAAAGCCAAAAAATCTCAGCTCAATGGGTGGGGGCGGGGGCGGAGGCGGCGGCTGGGTCTGCGTCATCTTGCCTCTATCGAGCCGGGGATCGGAAACTGGCTTGGGAATGGGCGCTTCCTCCTGCGACAGGAAGATGTTCCTCCCGGTTCCCGCGTAGCGTACATCCTCGCTGCTTTTGAGGAGGTCCAGGCGCAAGCGTGGATCGAGATTCGAAGTTGCAGTTTGCTGCTTCTTTCCCTTTGCCAGCCGCCGCGGGTTGGCGCGCACGGACTGGGCCGCAGTGGCGCCGCTTTGGTCGAAGCTGGGCGGGGCGGAGGCGCTGGGGCCGGAATCCACCAGCAGCATGCGCACCACCAGCAGCAGCGCCGCCACCATGAGAACGCCCGCGAGCGCTGCTTTCTTCCGATCCTCGGCTCCAACCTTCACTTACGCCCCGCTCCTCATGTAGGTCTGCATTTTCAACTGCAACTTGACCGTTCCGCCCTTGGCATCCCCCAGGTTGATGCTGTTGACGATAAACAGCATCTTGTCGCGCTCCAGCGCATTGATGAACTTCACAATGTGCAGGTAATCCCCGGAAAGCAGCGACTCGATGGTGATGGGCCGCAGCCCGCCGCCTTCCTCATCTTCCAGGTGATATTTCACCTGCGCGATGTTGGTGCCGTTCTGGTCGGCCACCTTGCCCATCTCCTCCGCAATCGCCGAGTAGTCGGCGGGCAGCCGGTCGCGGTAGAAATCGGCGATTTGCTGTTTGGCCAGCACCACTTTCTTATCCAGCCCACGCAGGGGTTGCACCTGCTGCGTCTTCAGCCGGAGCTGCGCCTGCAATATCTGGATGTCTTCCTGCCGCGAGCGGCCTAGTGGCGAAAGCAGAACCACGGCGCAGATCAGGTCCAGGCCCAGCAGCACGGCCAGAATTACGGTCAGCCGCTTGCGCAATTGCCGCACGTCGGTCATCAGAAGCCTCCCTGTGACGCCGAGGCTGGCGTGCCGGAAGAGGGCGCCGGTTGCGTGATTTCGGCTGCGTACAGTGTGCTTATGTCGAATTGAACCCGGTCACCGGGATTCTGCGGCTGTTCTTCCCGGGCTTCGGCCACGATTTGCGGCTGCCGGAAGCGCGGCGACTGTTCCATGTGGCGCACCAGTTCCAGAGCCCGCTCCCGCGACTCGCCCGCCACCACCATGCGCAGGGCCAGTTGATTATCCGGCGTCAGCTCCGGGCGAATCGAAACCACGTGCAGGCGCGGCGGCATGATGCGCTCCAGATCAGAGAATACCTCTGTCCAGGAAAAGGCTTTGCGCGCGATCAGATCGTTCAGAATAAGCGATTTGTCGCGCGTGTCGCGGTTTTCCGGGCGGTTGAGGAAAGCCTCCGCCTGTCCGATTTCCCGATCGCCCTGCGCCAGTTGCGCTTGCAGATCGTGTATGCGGCGCTCTTCCACGCTCCAGGAACGCAGCCGGAGCACCGCCCCGGCCACCAGCAGCAGAGTCAGCAGGCCCACCAGGCCCAAGGTGAGGGTCCATTGACGCACAAAACGCTGCGCGTCTTCGAAGGGCTGGCTGGCGAGATTGATGGTGATGCGCATGAGTTATGACAACAACGCTCCTGAAACGCCCGCGAGTTGCGACGGAGATCCTCCGAATCCGCTCACCGGCTCGGCTCCCGCCAACTCCTGCACTTCCACCCCGGTTTGCGCGTGCAGGCTCTCGAGCGCCACTTCGGAATGGGGCAAACCAGCCACGTACACGCGCTCCACGTCCAGCTTGTAGGTGTCCTGGAAAAACACTACCGAAGGATAAACATCCTCCGCCAATTGCTCTCCGGTGATGTTCAGCCCGCGAGCATTTTCCAGAGTGCGAAACAGCAGCAATTGCTGCCTTTCCATGATGGCAATGCTGGTGGTGAGCGGGTCTACCTTCACCACCAGGGTGGGACGGGCGGCATCCACCGCGCCCAGCGCCGCCAGCATGGAGGGCAGGACCACTCCCGGAGCATAGCCAATGTCGCGAAAGGTGGCTTCGTATTCGTCCAGCACGCTGGCCAGCGCCACGGCTGCAATCACCTTCAACTCTTTGCTGGAACTGCCGGCCTGCACCTGGTAGGAGAGGCGGGCTTTGTCCACATCAAAGGGCAACGACTTTTTCAGGCGGAAGCGCACTACCGCCTCAGCTTCCTCGCGTTTTTCCGGCAAGGTCTCGAAATCCAGCAGCACCACCCGCACGGCAGCGTCGGGAAGAATGGTGACTATGTCGCGGGCGCCCCCGGCAACTTCGTCCAGCGCCGATTTAATTGTGTCGCGCAGCCAGTCGGCGCGCACCACATTGGCCTCGGTCAGGCCGGGAGAAACCACACCGTGCGGCAGTTCCTTGGCGGTGTAGGCTTCCAGCTGCCCGTGGTGGTTGGCTCGCGCCGCCACCACCGCGTCGGCGGAAATTTCGCAGGCCACCTGCAGGCGGTTTTGGTTCAAAGTCCGGCTCATACCCTGGCTCTTATTCTGGCTCCGATAGCTCCATACTACCCGGTGTTGCGGATGGTTCCGGAGCAAAACACCTTGCGGCGCGCCCACCGCCTCCGAACGGAGGTTAGCGCGTGGTTTCGATGAACGTAACTTTATTGATCTCCTTCAGAGTAGTCACTCCCCCGCGCACCTTATCCAGAGCCGATTCGCGCAGAAAACGCATGCCTTCCTCGCGGGCAGCGCGGCGAATCTCCGAGCTCGGCCGCTTGTCCAGAATCATCTCGCGAATGCGGTCGGTCAGGTCGAGCAGTTCATGGATGGCGGTGCGGCCGCGGAAGCCAGTGCCCGCGCACTCGATACACCCCTCCCCTTCATAGAACGGGATTTGGCCCCATTGTTGCGGGTCCAGGCCGCTGGCTTCCAGCACGTCGGGCGGGTAGAAAACCTGCTTGCGGCAGTTGGGACAAATTATGCGCACCAGGCGCTGCGCCAGGATGCAGTTCAGGGCGGAAACGAAGTTATAGGGCTCCACACCCATGTTCAGGAAGCGCCCAATCACGTCCACCACGTTGTTGGCGTGGACGGTTGTGAACACCAGGTGTCCGGTGAGCGCGGACTGGATGGCAATCTGCGCCGTTTCCGTATCGCGGATTTCGCCCACCATGATCTTGTCCGGGTCGTGCCGCAGGATGCTGCGCAAGCCGCGGGCGAAGGTGAGCCCCTTCTTTTCGTTTACCGGAATCTGCGTGATGCCGCGAATCTGGTATTCCACCGGGTCTTCAATGGTGATGATCTTGTCTTCGTCGGTTTTAATTTCGTTCACCGCGGCATACAGCGTGGTGGTTTTGCCGCTGCCCGTCGGACCGGTCACCAGCACCATGCCGTACGGCTCCTTGATGTAGCGGCGGAACTTGCGCAGGTCGTCGTCGCTGAAGCCAACCACGTCGAGCACCAGCGTGTGGAACTTCTCACTCATTGATTCCTTGTCCAGCACGCGCAGCACGGCGTCTTCACCGTTGATGGAAGGCATGATGGACACGCGGAAATCAATGGGGCGCCCCTTGTATTTCACCCGGAAGCGGCCGTCCTGGGGCACGCGGCGCTCGGCGATATCCAGCTCGCTCATCACCTTGATGCGGGTGAGGATGGTGGAGTGGTGCTCCTTGGCGATGGGGTTCATGGCCTGCTGCAGCACGCCGTCAATGCGGTACTTGATGAACACCGAGTCGTCGCGGGTTTCGATGTGAATGTCGCTGGCCCGCCGCTCCAGGGCGGTGAAGATGGTGGTGTCCACCAGGCGGATGATGGGGCTGATGTCGCCCTCGGCGGTCAGGCGCTCGATGGAGATGGTTTCATCGCCGCTCTCGTCCTCGCGGATCACGTCCAGGGTGAAGCCTTCGCTGGCTTCTTCCAGGACGCGCTGTGATTGCTCCGTTTTCTTCAGGATGTCGGCGATCTGCGAAAGCGTGGCCACCTTGGTGACAATTCGCTTACCCAGCAGCAGGCTGATTTCGTCAATCATCATCAGCTGGCTGGGATCGGCGATGGCGATGGCCAGCCGTCCGTCCTCCGTCTCCTGCAGGGGGACGAAGTTGTAGCGGAACATCAGGTCTACCGGAATCTTCTTGAACAGGTCGTGGTGGAGCTGGAAATCGCGCAAGTCCACGTATTCGCAGCGATAGCGCCGCGCCACATCGCGCGCCCGGGAAAGTTCGTCGGCAGGAGTTTCGGTGGCGA
>DASSQB010000453.1:0-7764 GCA_035702725.1 Terriglobales bacterium
AGTGGTATTTAAGTGCACTCCGACAGCGAGTGAGGGCCCGCCGGCGGTTACCTTTTGAGTTCAGCTTGCCAGTTCACCATAACGTCGATCGGCGCGCTGGCGCGTCCAACCGGCGCCGCCAACAAAAGTCTTTTGCCATCGCGCGCAACATCGAACTCCAACGGGCTGTTTGGGGCGGTGGGTGGCAGCTGGAACAGCGCCCGTTGCTCTCCCGCCTGCACTGTCGCCCAAGCTCCAGTGGCACGGTGATTACTTGATGGTCGGTCGCCATATAAAGCAGGTGCTTTCCGTCCGGCATCCACCGAGCATTTTGTCCGCCGTTCGTTGATATTTGCACCGGCGCACCCGGCCGGCCAAATGGCGCAACATAAATTTCAGAATGGCCGGATTGGTCCGACGTGAATGCAATCCATTTTCCGTCTGGCGAGAAGCGCGCATCCGGGATATTGCTCGGCAGCTCTTCAAACAGCCGGTATGGTTTTGAATTTCCGGTTAACGGATAGACACCGAAATACCCCAGTGCCTTAGTGTTGTCGCTTTCCCAATAGAGCAGAGAAGTGCCATCCGGCGACCAATCCCTGGGGATGTAGTCGTTCCTTGGATCAGGAGAGCTCAATTTTCGTCGTGAGCCGTTAGCTTCCTGAATGTAGATTGTCTCGGAGCTTCCGCCAAAAGCTTCATCTAGCGCGATGCGTTTCTCGTCCGGCGACCAAATACCCAATACGCCTCCAATGGGAGCTTCATGCGTTACGGCCGTTACAGTCTTTCTCGTGCTGTCGAGCATCCAAAGATCCCCGGTATGTGTCAGGGGGTCGGACTTTGATGCAAGAACCCTGGTTCCGTCCGGCGCTGCCCGTGGGTTCTCCCAGAAGGAAGGTTCGGTGAGCGCGCCTAACCGTTTACCATGCATATCGTGCCAGGAAAGCTCCATTCTTGGATACAACTGCGCATGGAAGGCGAGCACATTTCCAGCAACCGCGTAATTTGCGATTCCACCGACGCCTGTGAAAGCCAACTGCGTGCGCAGGACCTGTGAGGTCGCTCCGCTGAGCTTCAGGCGATCTGGATCAAAGGGCTGAGCATAGAGATAGCCATCGCGCTCGAAGAACAACTTGCCTGCCGCAAACGTAGGGGCCGCGGCATTATGAACAAGTAGATTTCCCGGCTTGCCGTCCAACGATCCCGAGTAGATGTCATGGCGTTTGTCACTGCGCAAGGCCGCGTACACGAAATGCCGCCCATCGGGAAGGAACGTCGCCCAGCGCTCCCCTATGTCATATTTTTCGCGGTCCCACGGTGCTACCGGCTTTATGGAGCAGTCTGAGGTCGAATCTAGTTTGAGCGATCCGTCGGGAGCCATCAGCAGCAACTGATTGTCTTGATTCGCCGAAATGAATGCGGTGTTTGCAGGAAGATCGCAGAGCATCTCTGCTGAGCCGCCTGAAATTGCGACCCGCTTCAGTCTGTCCACATTGCGTGCGTTATCGTGCGTGGCGAAGAACAGTGAACTACTGTCGCGCGACCACGCCACCACCCATTTTGCCGTTCCCGCCGTGGCTTCCAGGCGAACCGGTTCGCTCGAATCCAGCGCCCTGACCCAAAGCGATGGCGTCTGCTTCTCATCTTTCGCAACGAATGCCAACCGCTTTCCGTCGGGGGAGAGCACTATCGTGACGATGTACTCGAAGGGCTCTGCCGGCGCTTCCACGGTGAAGTGAATCGGCGGGGCCGGCTGCATCTCACGATCAACATACGCGATAGCGACGATGGCGGTTGTTGCGGCGAGCACCGCTGCCGCAATCCACGCGGCTCGCTCGCGGTTCTTCCGTCGGGCGGCGACCGGAGCCGCTACTCCCGCCTGCGACCCGCCTTCGAGCACCCACTTCAGCTCCAGCTTCACGTCGTGTGCGGTCTGCCAGCGCTCATCGGCATCCTTCGCCAGGCACGTTCTGATGACGCGATCGAGCGCCGGCGGCGAAAGCGGCTGCAGCGTGCTGATCGGTGCTGGCTCCGAGTTCATAATGTTGGCAATCAGGCTGGCGCGCGTTCTTCCCTGAAAGGCAGCTCGCCCCGTCGCCATTTCGTACAGCACTGCGCCCAAGGCAAAGATATCGGTGCGCGCGTCCGCCTCTTTGCCTTCGAGCTGCTCCGGGGCCATGTATTGGAACGTGCCGACAATCTCGCCTTTGCTGGTGATATTGCTATCGCTGATCGCGAGAGTTGACCTTACCGCCTCTTGCGCGGCAGAGACGGTGTACTTCGCCAGGCCAAAATCCAGCAGCTTCGCCCCCGATTTCGTCAACATAATGTTGGCGGGCTTCAGATCACGATGCACAATCCCTGATCCCTGCTTGTGCGCTTTTTCCAGCGCGTCGGCGATCTCGATTCCGATCTTAAGAACCTGCTCGACTGGTATCGGTCCGCGTTGCAGGCGCTCCGCCAAGGTCTCCCCTTCGAGCAACTCCATGACGAGAAAATCCACACCCTCGTGCTGCCCAATATCGAAGAGGGTACAGATGTGCGGATGCGACAGGCTGGAGATTACGCGCGCCTCGCGCTCGAAGCGCCGGCGCAGTTCAGTATCTGCTGCAAGATGCGGCGGCAGAACCTTGATGGCCACAATGCGGTCGAGCCGCGTGTCCCGCCCGCGATACACCTGCCCCATGCCGCCCGCGCCCAGCGGCGCCACAACTTCGTAGGGGCCGAGCCGTGTTCCCGGGCTCAGCCGCGCGCTCGATGAGGCTCCCAGCCCGGCCATAGCGCGTGATTATAGAACGTTTTTGCTTGGAGGCCATCGCTCGCAGTATTTGGATTTCTCCCTCAACTGTTCGGGATATTACGGCACGCGAGCCTCACTTCTTTCCCTCTGCCTGGCTGTCCTTTGCCTGGGCCAGAACTGTGCGGGCGGTTTCGGCCCCGTAAACTGGCAGCGTGGCGTCCCCCAGGACGCCCACCTGTTTGAGCACCGACGCTTGGTCCCAGTAGACGCGCTCAAAGGCGACCTTGCCCTCGCGAAACCCCACAATCGCCACCAGCGGCACCTCCACCCGGCGATTCGTGGGTGCAATGCCGGGCAGCATCCAGGGCATCTCCTGGGTGTGAGTGAAGGAAAAAATCATCTCGTCCACCAGTTGGTTCTCGCCCACTGTGCGCGATACCGGGGTCATGGTTGTGTCCGGCGGCATGCAAGGTATGAATTTCTTCCCATAGAACTCGCGCAGCCCCGCTTTGCCCGCCGCGCCGGTCATCACCGGGATGTGATTCACGTAGCCGTCTTCCACCATGGTGGCCAGCGTGGAGTCCAGGTTCTGGGTTTGGAATTCGTGCCGGGTGTGCTCTTCCCAGATGCGGGCGAGGTCTGCGGATTTCATGCCCGCGATTTTAGCCGACCGCCGCGCGTTATTCGATGATTTCCAGGGTAAACCGGCGTTTCAGCTTCATGCCGGCGGCTCCCAGGATGGTGCGTATGGATCGCGCCGTGCGCCCTTGCTTTCCAATCACCTTGCCGAGGTCTTCCGGGGCTACGCTTAACTCCAGGACGACCACTTGCTCGCCGCGCACAGCTTGCACGCTCACTTTGTCCGGCACATCAACCAGACTATGAGCAATTTGCTCCACCAGGGCTCGTATGTGCTCATCCATGGGCCCAATTTCGGTCGCTTTTCCATTGACGGGCTGCTGTGGGATGCTGCGTTCTTGTCGTTCGGCGGTACCAGTAGTGCTAGTCATCATCTTTCCTATCGAGGCGCTTGGTTTGTGGATTTCAGGCTGCAGCGCGTGCGCTCTTGGCTGTAGCCGGGCCAGTTACTCTCTCAATCACTCGCAGCAGGCCGTCCGCAGGTTCGCTCTTCATGACGTATTCATCCACCAGCCAGAGAACGCGTTCCGGCACGTCGGAGTAGGCCGAGAGAAGAATTACCCGCTGTTGGGGGAACTTGCGCTTGATAAGCCACGCCACCGCCTCCGCGTCCATCCCCGCCGACTTGTATTCCAGTAACACGGCGGCAATGGCCAGGGTCTGCAACTGTGCCAGGGCCGTCGGCGCATCGCTTGCCGTCACCACCGAAAAGCCGTGGTCTTCCAGCATCGCCTGACGAAGTTGCAACAGAAATGGACGGTCATCCACGCACAACACAGTTGGCTGCAGCATGCTGTTACTCCTCATCTTGCTCCAGGCGTTGGATCTGCCCGAACAAAGCTCCGCCGCCTCCACTGTTATTGCAGGGACGCACTTATGGGGGCCTTGCAAAAGCGGAGGCCGGTACTTACATGCGGGTAAGAGGGCTTTCCGGTGGGTGAGGGAACTGCCAGCAATACTCGCACAGCGGAATCTGAAAGGATAGTAGTTTCGATTCAGAATGCAGTCAACCGCAAAATGAAAGTTGATATCGAATGATACCATTTATGATATCTGGGACTGAGACGATTAAACATTGCTTATCATAGAGATACGCGGATCATGAGCATACGCATCCCGGGTCCGCATTTTTTAGTCTGGGTTTCGAAACGCCCATCTCCATTTTGTCATTTTGTCATCAGGAGGAAGCGCGGGCTGCCCTTACGCAAGACTGCCGTGAGCTTGCCCAGGGGCGCAATGGTGAACCTGCTGTTGTTGTTGTAAAAGTGAAACACAGCAGGCGTCACGCATTTGTCCGGATTCACTGTCGCCGCTGCCCGGTTGCCCGGCCCTTTGCGGTGTTTGCCAAGGGTGGGAAAACAGATCTTCGGCCAATTGTGGGGGGCCACCCGACCCCAACTATCCACTTTGCCCAACCGCCTCAAGGGCCTTTAATGGACAGGGTGCCCCACATTTGGCCGCACTCACGGATGCGGGTGCCCCACATTTGGCCGCATCTGCCAGAGCTGGGTGCCACTCAATTTCTGGCGGCCAAATGTGGGGATTCTGCTAACCGCCAATGAAACTGGACCGCCTCGACCTGGCCATCATCGCGATTTACCTGGCGGGCATCACGCTCTTCGGCCTGCGCTTCCGCAAAAAGCAGCGCTCCCTGCGCGACTACTTCCTGGCCGACCGCACCATTCCCTGGTGGGCGATCGCGCTTTCCATCGTGGCCGCCGAAACCAGCACCCTTACCATCATCAGCATTCCCGGCCTGGCCTACGACACCAATATGGCCTTCCTGCAGGTGGTGTTCGGCTATCTGGTGGCCCGTGTCATTATCTGCATAATTTTCATTCCCGCTTATTTTCGCGGCGAAATGTACACCGCCTATCAGCTCATCGAGCGCCGCTTCGGCCCGCACCTGCGCTCGCTGGCCGCCGGCCTCTTCCTCATCACCCGCGCCGCTGCTGAGGGCGTGCGCGTCTTTGCCGTTTCCATTGTGGTGGCCATCGCTATCGGCACCGGCGAAATCGCCTCCATCGCCATCATTACCCTGCTGACGCTGATCTACACCTTCGAAGGCGGCATGGCCGCCGTCATCTGGACTGACGTCATCCAGATGATCATCTACATCGGCGGCACCTTGGTGGGTTTTATCACCCTGCTGCACCTGGTACCTGGCGGCTGGAGCACCATTCACGCGACCGCCTCGGCTGCCGGCAAGCTGCGCATCTTCGACTTCACCCCCACCTTCTCCCGCACTTACACCTTCTGGGCGGGCCTGATCGGCGGCACCTTCCTGACCACCGCCAGCCACGGCACCGACCAGCTCATGGTGCAGCGCCTGCTCTCCGCGAAGAACAAAGCGCAGTCGCAGGGCGCGCTGCTGGCCAGCGGCGTCTTCATCCTGGTGCAGTTCGCGCTCTTCCTGCTGGTGGGCGTGGCGTTGTTCGTCTTCTACCGCCACTTCCCGCCGCTTACGCCCTTCACCCGCTCCGACCGCATCTTCCCCACGTTTATCGTCCGCGATATGCCGCGCGGCATCTCCGGGCTGCTGATTGCCGCCATCCTCGCGGCCGCCATGTCCAACCTGAGCGCCGCTCTCAATTCGCTTTCCTCCAGTTCCATCATGGATTTCTATCTGCGCCGCCGGCCAGAGACTTCGGAAGCCCGCCGCCTCGCAGTCTCCCGTGCCTCCACTTTCTTTTGGGCGCTGGTGCTCTTCGCCCTGGCGATTCTCTCTCAGCGCGGCGGCCGCGTGGTCGAAGTGGGCCTCTCCATCGCCTCCGTCGCTTATGGCGCGCTGCTGGGCATTTTCCTGCTTGGCTTACTGACCAATCGCGCCACCGAGCGCGGCGCCATGGTGGGCATGGCCTGCGGCTTCGCCGTCGAGCTTTGGATCTGGCTCGGCACCAGGGTCCCCTGGACCTGGTACGTGGTGATTGGCACAGCCGTGACCTTCACAATCGGCTATATTGCCAGCAGCCTTGCGGGGGAGCCTGTAGCGGAATCAGCGGTCAAGCCCTAAGGCCGACTGGAACGCTTTTGGGTGGCGCAGCGCTTTAGCGCTGCATTGACGCCCACTTTTATATGTCATTCTGAGGCAGCGCGAGCCGCGCTTGCGCGGTGAGCGCGACGAAGAACCTATGTGTTGCCCTTATTTTCCCAGATTCCGTTTGCAGGGCGGGTACCCCACACTTGGCCGGGTGTAATCTTCTTCCCGTGAGTTCGGGCGGCCAATGTGGGAATGGGATCAGTCCATTCCGAGCGGACTTCAGTCCGCGAGGAATCTAAGCCATGCCGCCCACCGTCGCCAAAAACGCCTCCGCTCCCGACCTGGCCCGCGACCTGAAGGTCAGCCACGCCGCCTCCATCGTGGTCGGCACCATCATCGGCAGCGGCATTTTCCTGGTCCCCAAGGAAATGATGCAGGCCGTGGGCTCCGCCCACCTGGTTTATCTCGCCTGGATCGTCGGTGGCCTGCTCTCATTCTTCGGCGCGCTCACTTACTCCGAGCTCGCCGCCATGAAGCCGCAGGCCGGCGGCGAGTACGTTTACATGCGCGACGGCTACGGTCCCCTTGGCGGCTTCCTCTACGCCTGGACTTACTTCGTTCTGGCCAAGCCCGGCTCCATGGCTACCATCGCCATCGGCCTGGTGCGCATCCTCGGTACCTTCGCCTTCCTTGCCATCCTCCCCCAGCCGCTCATCACTCGCCCCTTCCTCATCACCTGGGGACAACTGGTCGCCATCGCCGCCGTCGTCTTCATCTCTTTCATCAACTACATCGGAGTCAAGAAGGCGGGCGAATTCCAGCTCTTATTTACGATTTTGAAGATCGCCATCATCCTGGCCATCGTGGGCGTCGGATTTGCCTTTGTGCATGGCGGCCTGGCCAACTTTGCCACCCGTTTTTTGGGTGCGCGGGGCGGTTTTGCCGGATTCATGGTCGCCCTCATCGCCGCGCTCTGGGCTTATGACGGCTGGAATCTGGTTACCACCGTGGCCGGCGAAATCAAGCAGCCGCAGCGCAGCCTGCCTGTCGCCCTCATTGCCGGCGTAGCCATCGTGGCCGCGCTCTACATGCTGCTCAATGCCGCGGTGCAGTACGTCATGCCCGCCTCTGCCGTCGCCGCCTCGCCCCGCCCCGCCTCTGACGCCATGGAGTTGGCTATGGGCGCGGCCGGAGCCGCTATCGTCTCCGCCGGTATGGCGCTCTCCATGCTCGTCACCCTCAACGGCAGTACCATGACCGGCGCCCGCGTGCCCTTTGCCCTGGCCCGCGACCGCTACTTCTTCCAGGGCCTCGCCCGCGTGCACCCGCGCTTCCACACGCCTTCAGTGGCGCTGGTGGTTCAAGCTATTCTGGCAATTATCTTTTTACTTTTTGCGGGAAGTTTTCAGGAACTGTTTTCGGTCAC
>DASSQB010000454.1:0-20687 GCA_035702725.1 Terriglobales bacterium
CGATAGTGGTCGTCCGGTCTACGGTGGCGGCGGAATTACGCCGGACATGAAGTACGAAACTCCGAAGAGCAACCGCTACCAGGACACGATGCTGCAGAAGTACGCTTTCTTCAATTTCGCCAAGCACTACACCATCACCCACCATCCCACTAAGACCTTTGTCGTGGATGAGCAGGTGATGCAAGACTTCCGCCGCTTCCTCGACGACCAGAAAGTTCCCTACACCGAGGCTGACCTGGTGGCGAACAATGACTGGGTGCGCTCCAACATCAAAGCAGAAATTTTCATTGACGCGTTCGGGCAGGAAGAAGGCCTGCAGGTGCGCGCCGAAGCCGATCCTGAGGTGGTCAAGGCGCTGGAGCTGCTGCCTCAGGCCAAGACGCTGGCCGACAACGCGCGCCGCATCGTGGCCGAGCGCAATGCCGCCCATGTGCTCAACCGCTAGTTCCCGACTACTTGTGATTCCGGCCCGCCCCGCAAGGCGGGCTTTTTTTTGCGTGCGCGCTCAGCGCTCTCGATGCCTCGGCGGTAAATTCTTAGCGCGGACGGTTCACCCGCCCACCCGGGCTGGTGGCCGTGCACTAGCAGCAATCTGCTAAAATTACTTTGGTTCGCACCGCGGGCCCTTCCCATTGCCATTTCTCAAAGTGGGGCTATAGCTCAGCTGGGAGAGCGCATCGTTCGCAACGATGAGGTCGTCGGTTCGATCCCGACTAGCTCCACCATCGTTTTGCCAACTTGCGGAGAGTCTGCTCGGGTTTTTGGGTCACGATTTGACCGCATTCTGGTCACAATTGCCCCTCGGCGGAGTGTCTCTGGCCCTCGTTTTTTCATGCCCCGACAGATCGCGCATGGCTGTTGGCGCGCCGGCTTGACTATTGTTGTATCGAGCAGGAGTATTCCAGCAGTGACAATATGCTGATACGGAACGTGCTCGCACTCCTTTTGGCCGGAGTGGCTCTTGGGCAGGCTCACCCCGTCGAGCAGTACGTGGTCGAGGAGCACCTGGACGATTTCAGCAGAGTTAAATGCGGGCCGCGGGTGCCGAAGGATTTTTCTTGTGCGGTATTCTTCGAAGTTGATCCGCCCCTTCACGAAGGTATAGACATTGCCAGTGTCGTTGGCCCGGGCCAGTTCGCACTCCAGCCTTATGCAGTGATCCGTTCAATCTCAGTCATCCTCGATGACACGCTCTACACTGCTGTGTACAACCCACCATTGAAGCGAGCCGGCACACTATTACACCTTAGGAGAAGCGTTGGCATTCCGGTTCGAGTAGATGGTGACAGTTTAATTGTTGCATGGCCAGACGGAAACGAGGCGATAGCCAAAATCGTTCGACGCAACAAGCTCCATCCCCGTCAGCCCCAGCCCGGATAGCCCAGCACGGATTCGTCATGGTTGGTGAGCCCAGGCACAGGCTTTAGCACTCTCTACCATTCCGATGCCGCCCTCCCGCCCGTAACTAGTGTGAGGGCGATTCAGCACCAATCATTTGCGCAAACCGTCCACACGAATGTTGTGCTCCGCTACCGGCGGGCCGACGTACACGCCTATCTTACTGAGCACGTGGGCCGTGCCAAATATAAAGAAAATTCTCGTCCGTCGCGGTGTCCACATTCTTGCCCAGCTTGCGGGTTGCCCGATTTAGCGCAGAACGTACGTTGACCACCGTATCGGGCAAATCAGCAAGTGGTATCTTCAGTGCCCGTCCTGCCTGAAGGCCGTCTAACTCTTTCAAAATATCGGCCACTACGGCGTGATGCTTGCCCCTGCGCCCTGTCGGGATGTTGGCAACGTCCGTGGTCTTGAAGTTCGCTTTGGTCATCCGTTCTTGTCTCATGGTCTTCTCACTGCCTAAAGTACACTTTCGCTAACCTATCACTAACGCATTACAAAAGCAATACTCTCGTCACGCTAAAATATAGCTCAGGCGAACAAGAGATGACTAAACCTCACCCTAACCTTTTGATGTGCTTACATTTAGGCAAATGTCGCTGCTAAGAAAAATCCCCCGTATAGCGCTCTTAGGCGTACGGTGGGTGTGTGGGGCGATGGTGAAAAAGCTGCAGAGCCAATTCGAAGTGGTGACCCTCGAAGAAGTATTCAAGACCGCCGTGGAGGTGGACGGGGCGCTGCTGCTTCCTGAGAATACGCTCAAACAAATCCAGTATCTGCCGCCCGGCGGGTTCCGTTGCCAACCCAGTCAGGCGATGCTCTCCTGACCCCTTCCAATCAGCTCGTCGTCCTGTGCATTGATGACAACGCCTCCGGCCTGAACATCCGCAAGCTGCTGCTCCAATCCAAGGGGTTTCGGGTTCTCATCGCTCGGGATGGCCGTACTGGGCTTGAGATTGTGCGCCGGGAGCGCGTTGACGCCGTCGTTCTCGATTACAGCATGCCCGGCATGGACGGCGAAGAAGTTGCGACGCGCTTGCGGTCGCAGCATCCAGAAATTCCAATTTTGCTCCTTACCGGATTTCCCGGATCAGTACCCGAGTCACTTCTCGCCATGGTGGATGGTTTCGTTCAAAAGGGACACCCAGCCGCGCTACTCATCGGGGAGGTAGAACGTCTTACGCGAGTAAGCCAGAACCCAGCAGCCGAACAACGTGCGTGAGGGAGGTAATTCAGTGAAGATGAACCGTAACAGGGAGGAACCTCGTACCACGCTGCTGATTCGCTGCACTGAAGAGGAAGCGAAGGCCATCCGTGAAGCCGCAGGTTTGCAACGCCGCACTGTCAGTGCCTTTGTGCTGCATGTGGTGATGAACCGTATATCAATTCATCGGCGGCTGGAAGCTGCTGTCCCCAAGTCACAGAGCAAATTAGACCACCCGGGGTCCTCCTCAGCATAAGCATCGATTTAGCTTGGGAACGTTTCACCGAGCGCCTCAAGGCGTCTCTTCAGTTCCGCGAGCTTGGCCAGAACCAGATCAGACTCTTTTTCCGTTAGGTCAATGCTGTGGACGAAGCGAAACCCAGAATCGTAAGCTGCACGGGCGCGCTTTCGACTCTGTTCCTCATTTCTCCTGCGGTTTCTGGCAATCGCCGCAAACGTCAGGCCAATCCTCAGTTCAGTGAGGATGAATTCTCGCTGGGCCTTCCTGAGCTTCTGGGCTGATTCGGAGAAATTCACCGTTGCCATTCTCACCGCATACGATTCGACTTGCCTGTCCGAGGTTGGATTCCCCTGTTTCGGTAGCCGAGGCCACGGGTATTGCATAAGCGGCTCCCCTGGCCCAGGGTTTTACGGCGGCTGGCGCCGCAGCTGCAGCCCGGCCTGGCTCCACAGCTGGCGCTTCTTCTGGTTCGAAATGAGCCTTCGCTCTTATCCGATCAACATCTGTCCGCACATCCCTGCTGCTCGCCCCATGAACAGGTTCGACGCGGCAAATGTGGAAACTTCCCTCATATATAATCCGCGCGTGCTCACCCGCCGCCAACTGCTCTCTGGCTTCGTTGTTGCCACCGCTGCAGCAGCGGTCCCTGAGCTCTCATGTGCGCAGGAAGCCGCCGCTCTGCGCATCAATGCCGCCCGCCTGCAGCAGGGCCTGGAAGGCCTCAGCCTCTATGGACGCCCCACTGGCGGCACCTTTGCGGACGGCGTCAGCCGCGTAGCCTACTCGGACGCTGATGTCGCCGGCCGAAAGTACGCCATGGGCCTGATGCGTGCGGCTGCACTCGCTCCGCGCATTGACTCGGCGGGCAACATCACCGCTGTCCGCCCCGGCAGCAACTCCTCGCTCAAGCCCATCCTCTTCGGCTCCCACATTGACTCCGTTCCCAGCGGCGGCAACTTCGATGGCGATCTCGGTTCTCTTTCCGCCATCGAAGTCATGCACACGTTGCACGATCACAACCTGTCTACGCGCCATTCACTGCAGGTTGTCATCTGGGAAAACGAGGAAGGCGGTCTGGTGGGCAGCCGCATCGCCGCCGGAGAGTCCCCCGACCTCACGCGCCAGTACAACGGCGTCCGGTTCGCCGACGGGTTGCGGAAGATTGGCGGCGACCCGGCCAGACTCGGCCAGGCGCGCATTGCGCCCGGCTCATTCCGCTGTTATCTCGAGCTGCACATCGAGCAAGGCGGAAACCTCGACAAAGCCGGGATTCCCATCGGCGTGGTGGAGGGCATCGTCAGCATTGACGAGTATGCGGTGGAGATTCGCGGCTTCGCCAATCACGCCGGCACCACGCCCATGCCCGAACGTCGCAACGCGCTGCTGGCCGCGGCCAGGCTCATCGAGACGGTGCAGCAGGTGGTCACCCGCGAGCCCGGGCGCCAGGTCGGTACCGTCGGCCACATCGAGGTCTATCCCAATGCCACCAATGTTGTGCCCGGCCTGGTGAAGCATTCCATCGAATTGCGCGACCTTTCCCCGGAGAAGATCGCCCGCCTGGGCGAGGAGATTCGCCGGCAGGCCCAGCAGATTGCCCGCGAAACCAGCACGGAGATCACCATCAAGCATCTGGAGAACGACCCGCCCGCCATGGCCAACCCGCAAATCCAGGCGCAGATCGAGCAGGCGGCCGCCAGCCTGGGCCTGAAAACCATGCGCCTTCCCAGCGGCGCCGGTCACGACGCGCAGATGATGGCCAGGCTTGGCCCCATGGGCATGATCTTTGTGCCCAGCGTGGGCGGCATCAGTCATTCCCCGAAGGAATTGACCCGCTGGTCCGACTGCGCCAACGGCGCCAACGTCCTGCTGCAGACCATCCTTCGAATAGACAGAATGTAAAGCAGTAGACACCTTCTCGAGATTGGTCTATATCGTTCCTCCGGAAGGGTGATGACTGTCATGAAGTCCCCTTAAGCGCGTCTCCTTTCCGGCAAGACCGGGTTTCTTACATAATCAGACCGCCGAGCACCATGATAGCGGCTCCACTGGAAAAAGCCGACGACTACTATGCACACCGAGGCCAGAGCTCGAACTTTGCTCACGTTACATCGTCCTGAAGGTTGCGGCGATGCGCCTACACTAACACCAAGATCCTCAGCTAACTGGTAACGGAGGTAACGACGGACATATGGTGCACTTCGCCATGTGATCTCCATCACTGCCGAGGTTTGCAGCGAGGCGTGGAATTTCCTCACTCAAGCTTTTCCGCAGGAGGTCCACTCTCATGCCCACCACTCAGGATGATGTTCGTGATTTCCTGGTGCAGCGGCGCATCGCCCTGGTCGGCCTTTCGCGTAATCCTAAGGATTTCAGTCATGTGGTCTTCCGCGAAATGTCTCAGTGGGGCTATGACATGGTTCCCGTAAATCCAGCCGGCGGTGAACTGGAACACCGGCGCTGTTTTGCCCGTCTGCAGGAGATAGATCCGCCAGTTGCGGGCGCGCTCGTCATGACCGCGCCCCGGGAAACCGAGCGCGTGGTGCGCGACTGCGCCGAGGCCGGTGTGCGCCGGGTGTGGATGCATCGCGGAGGCGGACAGGGTGCGGTGAGCAAACAAGCTGCCGACTTTTGTCGCCAGAATGGCATCCGCCTGGTGGAGGGTTACTGCCCGCTCATGTTCCTCACCGGTACGCCAATTTTGCATCGTGTGCACGGGTTCTTCTTGAAGGTGCTGGGGGGCTATCCCGCTCGCGCGCGGGACCTCGCCCACCCCGTTTGACACTGGTCCCTGGCCAGTCACCAAGGTAACTTGGTGCCGCGCAAATAGGCCGCTAACATTTCCTCAAACTACCGCAGGGGAGGTTTGTCGCCTTGGGGCGTCGTCGGCAGCCGCGCACCGAAGTTGCGCTACGCGTGCAGCTATGGGGCACCGACGCCCAGGGCCACCCCTTTCTCGAAGTTGTCTGCACGGAAAATCTGAGCGATCAGGGCGCCCACGTTAAAGGACTTTGCATGCCGCTGCGCCCCGGCGACGTGGTCGGCCTGAAATATAACGGCCGCAATTCCCTGTTCCGGGTTGTGTGGGTGGGCGAAGAAGGCAGCCCCTATGAGAGCCATGCTGGGCTGAAGGGTACCACCACTGGCGCGTCCCTTTGGGACGTCAACCTGGCGCCCTCCGGCTCCGACCGTTACACCCCGCCTGCCGCCGGCGAGCGCCGCAAGCATCCTCGCTTCAACTGCTTCATCAGCGCTTTGGTGCGGGTACAAGGCTCGCAGCTCCCATTGTGTGGCCAGGTGACCGACATCAGCCAGGGCGGCTGCTACGTACAACTCGCTCAGCACCTGAAGGTCGGTACCAGGGTGAGCCTGGAATTGCTGATGAAACTAGCCAATTTGCGCGGCGAGGGGGTGGTCTGCAGCTCTCACCCCGGCCGAGGCATGGGGATTAAGTTCGTGGAAATGTCCAACGCATACCGCGACCAGGTGCGGCAATTTGTGAAGTGGTTTGCGGGCGCCGAGCCGGCTACTCCAGCTGAAATCGGTGAAAAGGTTCCGGTCGGCGGTTCCCGCACCAAATCATAGGCTTAGTTCCAGGGTCATAGAAGAACGGCAGGTAAGCTTCTATCCTGTCGGGAGCCTTTGGCAAGCTGCCAGCGGATGAGGGCGAAAGCGGGCCGAGGGGCTGGATTAGCTCTTTAACCTGGTGAAATTTCTCCCGTTTGGCCTTTGTCAAGAAAGCATGGCGTTCCTTGACGCGAAGCCCAATTTTTCCATTGACTTAAGAGGTAATCGAGGCTAGTATATTGAGTTTCGTTCACAGGCTAAACAGTCCTCTGTAGGGGCCCAAAAGCCTCGGGCAACAAAAAGTCTTGTTTGTAGGTTGAATCCTTCAACCGGCCCGGCGAATCCAAGTGTAGTAAACAAACCATCTTACGCAAGAGGCAGGACTTATTATGGCTAAGCGACGCGGAAATCCAAACTGGGGGAAGCCCGAGCCGATTGGGCCTATTACCCCCACCATCACCGAATTCGAACAGGTGGTGAAGGAGTATAAGCTCCAGCCCGATCAGTATTTGCGTTCCACCCGCCTGCGGGAGTGGGCGCGCCGCAACAAGAACTCCAAGTACATTCCGGAGCCGTTGCTGGAAGCTTGGGGATTCGAGATCGAATCAACTCTGTAATTGGTTTAACAAGTTGTATAAAGAAAAGGGTCGCTGTCGCGGCCCTTTTTGATTGTCCCTCCTTCCACTTGGCGCCCAGCCGAACCTGCTTCGAGCCTGAGCGAGGCAGGCGCTCCTCCCCTTTTCCTCCCTGTATAGTGATGGCCATGGCTCATAAGTCACGCAGAAGCAAGCAGACGCGGGTGCTAAGTTCCAAGGTGGTCTTCCGCGGGCCGGTGTTTTACGTCACCTCTGACCGGGTGCAGGAACCGGGCGGAATCGTGGCCCGGCGTGACGTCGTCCGGCATCCCGGTTCGGTGGTCATTCTGGCGGCCGACGATTCGCGACGTCCGCTCCGGGTGCTGCTGGCCCGCCAGTACCGTTACGCCGCCGGCCAATCCTTGTGGGAACTGCCGGCGGGGCGGATTGACCACGGCGAGGCTCCTCTCGCTGCCGCCAAGCGCGAGCTCCGGGAAGAGACCGGTTACACTGCCCGGCACTGGAAACGAGCGCTTTTCTTCTATTCCAGCCCCGGTTTCCTGGACGAAACCATGGCCATTTATCTGGCAACTGGGCTGGTTGCCGGACAAGCTCAGCCGGAAGAAGACGAAGTTATCAGCAAGCGGCTTTTCCGTCTTCCTGCAGCGGTAAAGATGGTGATCAGCGGGCGCATTCAGGACGGTAAGACTATTGCCGGTGTGCTCTGGTTGCAGGCCCGCAGGTAAGTCACGTCGTATGTAGGGGTTTGTATGTACTAAGTTGACAACGCAGGACCGATGTCCCAAAATGGGAAGTAGCCTTAAGACAGGATCACGTTCCACGTTCCAGTACAACAGACGGGCAGTACGATCACCCTCTTACTTCGAACTCTGGGCGCGGTGGCCCTGCGTTAGGGTTGCGTGCTTGGGTGCGCAGATGCCTAGTTCGGAGGAAGATGTAAGTGACTCGTATCAAAGGAACAGTCAAGTGGTTTAATAACGCCAAAGGCTTCGGGTTCATCGGTCGTGACGACGGACCGGACGTCTTCGTTCACTACAGCGCCATCAGTTCTGAGGGCTACAAGAGCCTGCAGGAGGGTGACCTAGTCGAGTTTGAAATCGTGCAAGGCCAAAAAGGACCCCAGGCCGGCGACGTCATCAAACTCTGAAGTCTTTGTTAAAAGCTTGTGCAAAGCCCAGCCGGGAGGCTGGGTTTTGTTTTTTCAGGCCCGTTTCCACCCTGCCCGAGGGCTACAATTCTGCTAAGCCCAGGTTGCAAAACGCCACATGGATAACAAGGCCATAGCCGGAATCCTCTACGAAACCGCCGATTTGATGGAAATCAACGGAGATGATTCCTTCCGCATCCGTTCTTATCGCAACGCCGCGGAAGCTATTGAGGGTCTGCCCCAGGCTGTCGAGCAGCTGGTCTGTGAGCCGAAGAAGCTGCTGGAGGTACCCGGCATCGGCAAGAGCATGGCGGAAAAGCTGCAGGAAATCTGCAAGCAGGGCAAGCTCTCGCTGCACACCGAACTGCTGGAGAAGTATCACCCCTCTATGCTGGAGCTGCTGAAAATCCAGGGCTTGGGGCCCAAGACCATCGCTCTGATTTGGAGCGCCTACAAGGTCTCGGACCTAGCCGGGGTGGAAAAGCTGGCCCGCGAAGGCAAGCTGCACGAATTGCCCCGTATGGGCGAGAAGCAGGAACAGAAGATCCTCAAGGCGATCGAGGACTACCGCCGCATAGCCGGACGCTACTGCCTGGATGAGGCGGACAAAATAGCCGATAAGCTGGCCGAGCACCTCGCGGGACTGCCGGGGGTGGAGAAAATTACGCCTGCGGGCTCGCTGCGCCGCGGCCGCGAAACGGTAGGCGACCTGGACATCCTGGTGACCGGCAAATGCTGCACCAATGCCGAGCAGCGCGAAGCAGTAATCGAGAAAATCGTGCGCTTTCCCGGCATTCGCGACGTCATCGGGCGGGGTGAAAACAAGGTGAGCTTCCGCCTGCGCAGCAGCATGCAGGTGGACGTGCGCCTGTTGCCGCCGGACTCCTTCGGCGCCGCCATGCAGTACTTCACCGGTTCGAAATCGCACAACGTGGCCTTGCGCCAGCGCGCGCTGAAAATGGGCTACACGCTAAGCGAGTACGGGCTGGATGAACTTCCGCCCGGCGCCGGCAAACCCGGATCCGATGGAAATTCAGTGGAAGGTGGCAAGCGCGTGGCCGGCAAGACGGAAGCGGAAATCTACGCTCGGCTCAAGCTCGACTACATTCCTCCGGAATTGCGCGAAAACTGCGGCGAGATTGAAGCTGCGGCCGAGCACCTCCTGCCCCAGCTGATCACGGTAGAAGACCTGCAGGGCGACGTTCACATGCACACGGTGGAAACCGACGGCAAGTGCACGATCGAGGAGATGGCGGAAGCCGCCCGTGCCCGCAGCTACAAGTACATGGCCATTACCGACCACTCCAAGAACCTGGCCTTCGCCAACGGACTCGACGACGCCCGCGCCCTCAAACACATTGAAAAAATTCGCGAGGCTGATGAGCAGATTGAGGGCATCAAGATTTTCGCCGGCATCGAAGTGGACATCCTGGCCGACGGCGACCTGGACCTCTCCGACTCCGTGCTGAAGGAGATGGACGTGGTTATCGCCAGTGTACACTCCGCCTTCAACCAGGACGCACCCAAGATGACGGAGCGTCTGCTGCGTGCGGTTAACCACCCGCACGTTTCCATCATCGGCCACCCTACGGGGCGCATTCTGCTGCGCCGCGACGCTTATCCCTTCGATATGGAGAAAGTGCTCAATGCGGCGGCGCAGAACAAAGTGGCCATGGAACTGAACGCTTATCCCGACCGCCTCGACCTTAACGACCGCCACCTGCGAATGGCGAAGGAGCGCGGGGTGAAAATCGTGATCAACACCGATTCCCATCACACCTCGCACATGGAAAAGATCCGCTACGGCGTACTGCAGGCGCGGCGGGCGTGGCTGACCCCGGCGGATGTGCTCAATACAATGCCGATGGAGAAATTTGCTCGAGCGATGAAACGGGCCTGAACACCGCATAATAATTCGGCATCTCAGGAGTAGCCATGGACGACCAGAAGCCAGGCCCGAAGCCGCCACTTCCCTCCCCCAACCAGCCGGGCGCAGCAACGCCTCCACGCCAGCCGGGCGCAGCAGCGGCCGCTCCGCCTCCGCGACCCTCCGGGCCAGCGGGCGCAGTGCCGACGCCGCGTCCACCGGCAGCGCCTCAGCCGTATGACATTCCCACGCTGGGCGAGGAATTCGACAAAGCCAAGTGGACGCTGCCGCCGGCGCAGATCGTAGCCATTGCCATCGCAGGGGTGGCCATCGTGCTGGCCATTGTGATGTACGCGGCGCGCTACAAGCCGGTATCCGCCGGCAGCCTGGGTGATGTCGCCTCGGTTGAACTGGCCGACCACAACAGCGTGCTGGTGGCCATCAACGTGACGGTGCGCAACATCGGGGAGAAGCCGTTGTGGATTCACGAAATGGGGGCGGAAGTAGAGACCGACAAAGGCAAGTTCACCGACCACGCCGCCAGCGCCATTGATTTCGACCGTTACTACCAGGCCTATCCCACGCTCAAGCAGAAAGCATTGCCCACCCTGATGCCGGAGATGAAGATCGCTCCCGGCGGCGAGCAGAAAGGCACCATCATCGTCAGCTTCCCCGTGAATGAGGACACGTTTAACAAACGCAAATCGCTGAGCGTGACGGTGGAGCCCTACGACCAGCGGCCGCTGGTGATCGGTAGCGGAGGCGAGGTGGGAAAGTAATTCGCGGGCGAGCCGCCCTCCCCCATACCCTTGAAAAGCAGGTCCTTCGTTGCGCTCACCGCGCACGCGCGGCTCGCGCTGCCTCAGGATGACAATAGTTTTGAGTGTGATCGCGAGCGCGGCACTCGAGCCGCCAAGCTGGCGAGCTTGCGCTCCCCATGGACGGGGCGAAGCCCCGTCCCCACACGTTGAGGGGCAACCTCGACCTCATTGCGGACCCATTAGGAACATCGCTTACCTCCGCGGGCGCGGTTGCCCACCAATTTTCTGGATTTTGCTCCAACGTCGAGAGGAACGCGGCGTCTAAAGATATTTCTTCCCGCTCGCGCCGCCGGCGACGCCAACTAGTGAGCTGAGCCTTCTCCCACCTGCCGTTTCAATTTTCCAACGACAAAACGGCGTGTGATGCGAATCACTGACAACTGAAGCCACCAGCGGCAGCGTATCGAGAAGGCCTCGATAAAGAAAGCCCGCGTTCGGACGTTGCGCGGAACCGCCGAGGCAGGAGGTCAGATGAAAGTCTTATTGGCGGGACCCGATTATGAGGAGAACCTCTCTATTCGTTACCTGTCGTCGTCGCTGCTCCGCGCCGGACATAACGCGGTTTTGGCCGCCTTCAATTCGCCGGCTGACATACCAGCAGTTGCGAACGAGGCTCAGAGTGCCGGAGTTGTCGGGTTGTCATTGTGTTTTCAATCCCGAGCCCAGGAGTTTCTTAATCTGGCGCACTTGATCAAGTCACGCGAGCCGAAGAAGCTCATTGTGGCCGGTGGCCACTATGCCTCCTGCGCCGCTGAGCCGCTGCTTACCAACCATCCGGAAATTGACATTATCGTGATTCACGAAGGAGAAAAGACCCTGCTCGAAATCGTGGGCGCGATGCCGCGCCTGGAGGAACGGCTGCCGCAGATTCCTGGCGTGGCTTATCGAAGCGGAAAGCAAGTCCGTTTCACCGCCCCACGCCCGACTCTGGACGACCTGGATGCGCTTCCCTTCCCCGACCGGCGGGGGCCCCTCCACTTCATCGCGGGTGTGCCCACCAGCTATCTGATGGGCAGCCGCGGCTGCTATGGAAGCTGCGCTTATTGCTGCATCACCACCCTGCACCGTCTGGCCCCGGGCAGGCGTTTTCGACAGAGAAATGTTGAATGCATCGCCGATGAGATGGCAGCTCTTTACCACGAAAGGGGATCGCGCCAATTCGTTTTTCATGACGACAACTTCCTGGTTCCCTCCGAAGCCTTCAATCATGCGCGGCTCTCGGCCTTCGAAAAAGCCTTGAAGAACCGAGGGGTGGAAGACATTGCCCTGGTGATCAAGTGCCGCCCCGCCGACGTTAACCGGAAGGTTCTTAGGCGATTGAAGGAACTCGGCCTGGTGCGTGTTTTCCTGGGAGTCGAATCCAGCACCGCACACGGGCTATTCGCCCTGGAGCGGAAACAGACTGTGGAAGATTCGGAGCGCGCTCTTGAAACCTGTTGCGACCTGGACGTCTCCGCGCAATTTACCCTGATGATTTTTCACCCCGATGCGACGCTTGAGACGTTGCGTTCCGACGCGGCATTCATGCGTCGCTTCAGCGGCAACCCCCTGAATTTCTGCCGCGCCGAAATTTATGCGGGCACTCCGCTGGAAAAACGCATGATTGAACTTGGACGAGCCAGGGGGAATTATCTCGCAAGAGTCTACGACCTGCCCGATCCGGCTGCGGATCTTGCCTGCAACATTTCCCTGGACCTGTTTGACGCCCGATGCTGGAGCAACGGCAGCCTGATGCAAAAGGCGATCGGCCTGGACCACACCGCAGCGGTATCAAAGAGGTTCCCCAAGCGGCCTCTGGCCGTGGCGCTTGAGCAACGCGTTGGCAATTGGCTGCGATCGGTCAACCTCGACACCATCAACTTGCTGGAGGAAGTCATCGAACTCAGCGCCTCGATGCATGGCAACACGCAGGCCGAGTTTCAGCGTGCCATCCTCGAGCTCACGGCGCGCGAAGCCGCAACCCGCCGGGAACTTCTCCTGGAAGGGTCCCAACTGAAGGGAGAACTCGAGGCCTTGCGTTTTGCCAGCGACGCCAGGCAATTCCACCCGCTTTCGGGGACGCATTTCAAGCTGGCTCGGCAAGTTGCAGCAGCATTGCTCGCCATTGGAATGCCTGCCACGGCTGGAGGACAGGCGGCGATGGGCCAGGAGGCCAAAACCACGCCGCAGGCGTCCAGTGCTGCGCAACAAAACTTAGGCTCAGTTTCGGGGACCATTACCGATCAGACTGGAGCTGTTATCGCGAACGCGACCATTACGATCACCAATACCGACACCAAGCTTACCCGCACGCTGAAGACCAACCCGATGGGCCAATATGCGGCGAACGACCTGCAGGCTGGCTCCTACACAGTGAAAGCTGAAGCGCAGAATTTCCGCACCACCGAGAAAGCAGGAATCGTGTTGAAGGCAGGGGCCCGCGAGCGTGCTGACATCGTTTTGACGGTCGGCAACTTTGGGTGTTGCGAATATGCTGCGCCGCCAATGAAGACAGTGACAGACCTGACCGCAAGAAAGAAGCCTTTTACGTATTTGGTCGGCGAGTCGGCTGACCACAATAGCTTTCAGGGAATTGCCAGCCTGGTCTATGGCGATTCGCGAAAGTGGGTGCAGATATTTGAAGCCAACAGGGATGTGGTGGAGAAGCCCGGATTTATTTCCTATGGAACGCAGATATTGATTCCGCCCAGCAAGCGAGTGGTACCCAAACTGGTTTCCAGAGTAATGCCGGTTTACCCAGCCGACGCCGCGAAGGAACATGTTTCGGGTGATGTAGTAATGGAGGTCAATCTCAAAGACGACGGCACGGTAGAGCGAGTGAATGTAATTGACGGGCCCTCATCGCTGTTGGAAGCCACAACTAATGCCGTAAAGCAGTGGCGGTACCAGCCGTTGCTGGTAAACGGCAAACCGGTCGTCAAATTTGTGGTGGTAGTTTCATTTGGCAAGAGCGGCAAGGTTCGGTTTCACTGACACCAATTGGGGAGTGTGTGAGCGAGCACGGGCAGTAGACGCACCCAAGGGACGGGACAGGCGAGGGCGGCGACGCCGCAAACATTAAAAGCAGGTCCTTCGTTGCGCTCACCGCGCAAGCGCGGCTCGCGCTGCCTCAGGATGACAAGTTTTGGGAGGTGGGCGTGGGCAAAGCATCCGCGCCATTAACATGGCGAGCTTGCGCTCGCCCTGGACGGGGCGGAGCCCCGTCCCCACACGATTACCCGCCAATTTTCGAGATTTTGTTAAAACTTCGAGACGACCGCGACGTCTAAGGGATGTTTTGCCTCGCAGACCGTTTGATGGCGGGCACAAAGTCTAGCATCAAGGAGAGCACTCGAATGAAGCAAATACAGGTTCTACTTCTAGCGGCAGCGCTCATCTTCGCGGCCTCCGTCCTGGCACAGGGCGCATCCAACAGCGCAGGCGCACCCGCGCCCCAGGCGCAATCCTCACAGGCCGCGCCCACTCTGTCTTCCACCCTGGACGGACAGATCAGCAGAGTGGAAAAGGAAGTTACGGAAGCCGCTGAAGCGATGCCGGAAAACAAGTTCAATTTCTCTCCGGAGAGCCTGAACCTTCCGGGCGATGACTATAAGGGCGTGCGCACCTTTGCCCAGCAAGTCAAGCACATTGCGGCCTCCAACTTTGCCATATGGCGGCCGCTAACCGGCGATACCTTCCCCAAGGACTTCCTGGGCGGGAACGGACCGGAAAATATCAAGACCAAAGCCGAAATCCTGAAGTTCCTGAAGGATTCTTTTGCGCTGGGACACAAGGCGGCGGCTACCTTGACGCCAGAAAACATGCTGCAGCCGCTGGGGCGCAACAAGTCGCCGCGAATCTCTCTGGCCACATTCGCCGTGGCCCATGCCTTCGACCATTACGGACAGATGGTGGAGTATTTGCGCATGAACGGAATTGTGCCTCCGGCCAGCCGGGGAAATTCGAACTGAGTCGTATCGGCGGCGCTCAGGAGGTGCTCAAGAAGTTTCCTCCACAGCGCTGCCTATCAAGGTTGCGCGTCTGCCGGCGCGCGCAAAAAGGCCAGCGCGGTTTGCGCGAATTGGGCGGCGGCATCCATGAACACCGGCCCGTGGCCGCCGGCAGGCACCACCCAAAGCGCGGCTTTGGGAATCGCCCGGTACATCTCCACGGCCATTTCGACGGGATAGAGAGGATCGCGATCGCCATAGACGATCAAAGTTGAAGCCGTAATTCGGGATAAAGCCTGCGGCGTGAAATTCATGTCGTCATAACTGTCCTTCATTTCCCTTCCCCAGTCCCACAGGGCGACGATTTGCTCATCGCCGAGCTTGTGGCGCCGGCGCATGATCTCCCATTCTTGTGGCGGTTGTTTGTCAGTCGGCGGCACCTGCCGCATGATGGCTCGGGCCTGCTCGGGAAAATACATGGTGGCGCTGACCACCACCATCGCTTCAATTCGGTCCGGCTGCAGCGTCGCCATGTGGAGAAGGATGTTGCCTCCCATGCTCACGCCGATGGCGCGGCATTTGCTTATGCCGAGGTGATCGAGCAACGCGATCGTGTCCAGGGCGCACTGGCGGTGCGTAATCGTCCTCTGAGGGTTGGTGGAGCGGCCGTGACCGCGCGCGTCGGGCTTGATGAGCTTGTATTGACGCACCAAATCATCGCGGCCGGCGTATTGCCAATTTTCCTGGCAGCCGAGGCCGCCATGGAGGAGCAGCAGCGGCTCACCCGCTCCCTCCATCTCGTAATACATCGTCATATCGTTGAGCTGAACGCTTTCGGCTTTCATCGGAGAGCATTGTGGCGGACAGGCGACGAACAAACAATCTGGGAAATGCGCATGATAAAATGCACACTGCTGCTACAGCACAAAGTCCGCAAGCAGTTTTGCCATTCAAGTACAGCGGCAGTAATTCCAACCTTACCACCAGGGCCACACGCCGACCGTGGCCCACCGGTTCCTATAAAAAAACCGTGGAACGCGGTTAGCGATGGTAGAGGAAGAAGTAGACGAGGGCGGCGATTACCATCAAGATCAGAAAGAGAAGGAACACCCTCCAGGTATCGCTCCGTTCTGGAGTGATGGGCGCATCGCTGATGGTGCCCCCCATGCTGGCGGCGGCTTGATTATTTACTTCGCCTGATGTGGCGTTGCTGGCGCCGGGTCCGCCGCTGGGGAGCGGGCTTGTGGGCAGGAGGTCCGCTCCCAGGCTCAGGCTCAACGAGCGCGAGCCGCCCTTCATAGTGAAGGTCTTTCGGTCCACGAAAACCTTGACGTCGCCATTGCCCCGACTTTCAAGCGCCTGCTTGAGTTCGGGCGAAAATTTTTCCGCCAAGCCGATGAGTTTCTCCGCGAAGTGGCTTTCAATCTGTTCCTGCGTGCCTTCTACCGGCTGCGCGCCGGGGTCGGCGGAATGGAGGGCGAAGCCACCTCCGGGCTTGCTCTCAATGTGAAAGTTGAATTTGCTTTCCTGGCCCTGCAGCGGCAGCTTCAGGCCGGGAAATTGCTGAGCCAGGCCGGCCATTATGGTGGCCTGGACCTTCTGCTGTAGTTCCTCACGCGTGGGCGCCTCAAGCGGCGGCACATTAGGATCGCTGGCATGGGCAATAAATCCGCCTTCGGGCTTGGGCACGATGGCATAGGTAAACTGCGTGATGAGACGCTTGAATTCCATGTGGCGCGATTGTAGCGCGGCTTGGGGTGTCAATCCTGATTACTTTCGGGGTTGCCCTGTTTGACGCAAGTTAGCCATTCCGGCTTGCTCCCTTGACAGCACGACAGCCCCGGTATTGAATACCTCGCCTCTGATGTTGAGTCAAAATCCGATTGCCAGGTGAAACGTGAAACCATCCAGCAAGGTTCTTGGCGGAAGAAGCAAGGTTAAAGTTGCTGTCGTCCAGACTCCACCGGTCTACCTGGACAGGGAAAAAACGGTGGAGCGCGCCTGCCAGAAAATCGCCGAAGCGGGCGCCGAGGGCGCGGAACTGATCGCCTTCACCGAGACCTGGCTGGCCGGCTACCCCTACTGGGGAGAAGGCTGGGGCTCGCAGTTGCAGGAATGGATTCCGGTGCGGGTCCGCTTCTACGACAATGCCGTGCTCATCCCCAGCGAGGACACGGACCGCCTGTGCGAGGCCGCGGCGCGGGCCAACGCTCACGTGGTAATCGGGTGCAACGAACTGGATTCGCGCCCCGGCGTCCATACCTTGTACAACACGCTTTTGTTCATTGACCGCTCGGGAAAGATTCTTGGCCGCCACCGCAAAACCGTTCCCACGTTCGTGGAGAGGGCAGTTTGGGGTTTTGGCGACGGCGCCGACCTGGTCACCTACGAGACCGACATCGGCCGCATCGGGGGACTGATTTGCGGCGAGCACCTCATGCCGCTCATCCGCGCGCGCATGATCGAGCAGGGAGAAGACTTCCATATTGCCGTCTTCCCCGGGGCCTTTGCCCTGCACACTGGGCCCAAGCTGGAGGAACCAGACCGCGAAGCCCAGTTCTTCTGGGGGCACACGTTGACTCGGGCCCACGCCATGGAAGCTGGGGCATTCGTGCTCTCTGCCTGCGGGTATATGACAGAGAAAGATCTGCCGGCCGGATTTCCGCTGGCCAATACGGTAAGCCTCGATTATGCACACGGAGGAAGCCAGGTGGTAGCGCCGCTGGGAATTCCGCTGGCGCCGCCCACTTCCGGCGACACCATTCTCTCCGCCGAATGCCAGGCCGACATGATCAAGGTCTGGAAGGCGATCATTGACACGGTCGGCCACTATTCCCGCCCGGATATTGTCCGCCTGCAGTTCCTGAAGGAAGCTGAGGCGGCGGAAGCAGCGAGAGCGGCACTGGGAGGCCGTACGGCTGAACATCTGCAGAGAACCGCGGAGCGCCACGAGATTAGCCGCGAGCAATTGGAGTCTGGCCTGGAGCGACTGGCGCAGAAGGCGGGTTGAGGGACTGTCATGTCTAAGCCGAGCCTCACCGGAAAAGACTTTTTCGCCATTGATCCTGCGCGCTGCGCGCTGATTGTCATTGACATGCAGAACGCCTTCGTGGCCGAAGGCGCTCCCTTTGAAACACCGGGAGCACGCGAAATGATCCCGCGCCTGGAGCGCCTGATCCGCTGTGCCCGCGAGCTGCAAATGCCGATTGTGTGGACGCAATCGGACCATCGTCCGCCCTATGGCGGCCTGATGTTGCGTAAGTTTCCGGCCATCGCCAAAGAACATGTGCTGTGGCAGGGGGAGCCGAGCTTTGCGATGTATCCCGATATGATTCAGCCCCGCGAAGGCCCGCTCGAGCACCGCATTGTCAAACACAAGTTTGACGCCTTCTTCGAGACCGACCTGGACGCCATCCTGCGCTTTCACCGCGTGGATACGGTCATTATCACCGGCACCGCTACGAATGCCTGCTGCGAGTCCACCGCCCGCTCCGCTTTCATGCGCGACTACAAGGTTGTATTTCCGAGCGACGCCAATGCCACCTTTAATGAGGCCATGCACCGGGCCACACTGGCGAACATTGATCTACTCTTCGGGCGAGTGCTGAGCACGCAAGAGCTGCTGGCGGAGATAGCGGCTCGCGCGGCAGCCGCAGATTAGCAGCGCTACTGACGGTTGCAGCGCTCAACGGGACGCCTCCTCCCTGGGACGTGCACTCACACTAAAGCAAATCACCGGCCGCCGCCGGCCGTCTCCACGAACTTGGCGGGAGCGGAGTCAAAGTCTTGTTTGTGCGCCTGGGAGCAGAAGTAGTAGTTCTTGCCCTTATAGGCCGACTTTGGCGCGCCCTTGGCATCAACCGCCATGCGGCACACCGGGCAGTGAAGATCGCTATCATCCTGGGTGAATGCCTGGGCGTAGATGGCATTTGAACTCGGATCCATCCAGCCCTGGCCCTGGTATTCCATGTCGAAGGCGGTCTGGCGAGCCACCTTGCGCCCGAAGTAACGCTCGACCACGCGCAGGGCGAGATCAATGCCGGAACTCAGTCCACCAGCAGTGGCAATATTGCCGGTTTCAGTGAAACGGGCTCCGCGTTTTACCTGGACATCGGGAAACTGGCTGGCCAGGCGCACATAGGCGCTGTGATGGGTTGTGGCGGCTTTGCCTGATAGCAAGCCGGTATCTGCCAGGACAAAGGCGCCGGTACACACAGACATGACCACGTCGGCGTTCTTGGCCACCTTGCGGATCCACTCTTTGGTCGCAGCGCTGGGGTCACTCTGTGCCGGAATCACAACGATTGTTGGCGCGGGGGCATTGGCAAAGGTGTAGTCCGGCACGATCTTCATGCCGCCGCTGGCACGGATGGGCTTGCTGCTGGCGGCCACGGTGTAGAGGCTGAAGGCAGCGCCGGCGCGGCCGGGGATGTTGACGTCCTGGAACACCTCCCAAGGCCCGCTGAAGTCAATCATCACGGCGCCATCGGAAAGAAGGAACGCTACCGGTATGCTACCCTGCGCGGGCGGCTTCAGCGGGTTGGCAATAGCGGCCGGTTGTTCCTGTTGAGCAGCAGCGCTAGCCTTCTTCGCCTGCGAGCAGCTGGTGAGGCCGACCAGGCCAACGGACACAATTGCAGTCACAATAAGCAGTACCACTGCCGCGAACAATTCCCTTCTCTTCGTCATTTAACTGGCTCCTTCTGGGACTTTTAATCAATTTGGCCGCAGGCCCGTGAAGCGATTCCGATAGTCGGCGGGTGGCACGCGCAGCACCCGTAAAAACGAGCGGCGCAGGCTAGAAAGCGAGCCGAAGCCGCAGTCGGTGGCAATCTTTTCCAGCTTGTCGCGCGATTCCTCCAGCCGCCGCCGGGCCGCCTCCACGCGCAGGCGCTCAACAAAGCGCGCCGGAGTGATGCCTGCCTCTTGGACGAACACGCGGGCAAAATGTCGCGGGCTCATGCCGGCCTTGGCGGCAAGTTTTTCGACCGTCAAATTTCCCTCCAGGTGATCGAAGGCCCAGGAACGCAGCTCCTCAATCTGCTTGCGGTCCGAGGCTTGGAGCGACATGGCAGCGCTGAACTGCGACTGGCCTCCCGGACGGCGCAGGTAAAGCACCATTTCCCGCGCCACTTTCAGAGCCAGCGGCGAGCCCAGGTCCTCTTCCACCAGGGCCAGCGCGAGATCCATGCCGGCGGTAATGCCGGCGCTGGTATAGGTGTTTCCGTCGCGAATGTAGATGGGGTCGGGATCCACCGTTGCCCGCTTGCACTTGCTGGCCAGTTCCGCTGCCCACTTCCAATGGGTGGTGACGCGCTTGCCGTCGAGAAGGCCGGAGGAAGCCAGCAGAAAGGCGCCGGTGCAGATGGAGCCGATGCGGCGCACGCGCTGGGCGGCCGAGCGCAACCAGGCCAGCAGCTCTTCGTCCCTGCCGGCCTTTTCCAAGCCGCTGCCGCCGGCTACCAGCAGGGTGTCCACGGGAAAGCGCAGGCTGCGGAAGGTTTCAGTGCCGGTCAGCACCAGCCCGCAGTTGGTGAGCACAGGCTTGCGGCGAGTAGTACTCGCCAGAAGCACCTTATACGGCGGCTTCTGACCAGGGTGCTCACGGACGAAAAGTTCGCCGGCTCGAACGAAGATTTGAAATGGCCCGGCGATGTCCAGAATTTGCGAGCGGGGCGCGGCCAGGAAGACGATGGTTTTGGGAAATTGCCCAGCCGAAGCGAGCGCTTTCGAATTCCGCATGCCACGATGCTAGCCATCGAGCCGGATGGCAGCAATGACAAAAACAAGTCATTTTCTGCCATGATTGCCCAAGCGCCTTCCGCCATAAAAGCAGGTCCTTCGCCGGGCTCAGGATGACAATCAGAAAAACGCTGTTACGCCAGCGACATACCTGGGCTCACCGGTCGCCTGCTCGTTG
>DASSQB010000455.1:0-2504 GCA_035702725.1 Terriglobales bacterium
GAGACGCCGGCGCTACGAGAAAAATCATGCGTGGATTGCAAGAGAAACGCGTCCTCATCACCGGCGGCGCCAGCGGCATTGGCGCGGCCACCGCCGCTCGCTTGTTGGAGGAGGGCGCGCGAGTGGTGGTGCTAGACCGCGACGTCGAAGCCGGGGAGCGGATCGTACGGGAACTGCCGGCTCTTTCGGGAGTGGTGAACGCCGACGTTGCCCGCCTGGAGCAGGTGAAAGCGGCCTTCGGTAAGGTCATCCAGATGATGGGAGCGGTGGATGTGCTCATCAACAATGCCGGGATCAGCATCCGGCACGACTTCCTCGACATCACCCCTGAAGAATGGGACAAGGTGCTGGCTGTGAACCTGACTGGAGTGTTTTACGTGGCGCAGACCGCGGCCCGGCACATGATGGAGAAGGGAAGCGGGGTGATTCTGCAGACGGCCTCGACCAACGGCATGATGGGATATCCCTACTACGCCGATTACAACGCCACCAAGGCCGGGGTAATCGAGCTGACCAAAAGCATGGCGCTGGAGCTGGCGCCCAAGGTGCGGGTGAACGCAGTGGCGCCCGGATACGTGCTCACGCCCATGCAGCGCGCCGAATATACAGATGAGATGCTGGCGGAGGTGAATCGCAAAATTCCCATGGGGCGGCACGCGAAGCCGGAGGAGATTGCCGCGCTGTTCGCCTACCTGGCGTCGGATGATGCAGCCTTCGCGACCGGTCACGTTTACGTCATGGACGGGGCCGAAACCGCCGGTGGTCTGGCCAGCCGCTAGCTGTTTTGTCTGAAGCTTTGGGCTGTAAAGCCAAGAGCGGCGCCGCGATGTAGTCCCACCCGCAACACCCGGGTAGCCAAAGTAGAACAAAATAGCAGCCCAGCGCGGGAAAGGAACGGGGTTGCTTTCGAAAGGGCTCGGCTTTAGCCGAGCTGCAGCAGAGTAAAGTAAGGGCGGGCTTTTAGCCGCTGAGGGTTGTTTTCTTCTGGAAGAATCCAAGACGTCCCTCAGCGGCTGAAGCCGACTTCTTGCCGCACGGAGTACGGCATGGCTAAAGCCATGCCCTTCCGAGATCATGCGATTTCCAGGGCCATCATTGAGAAAAGGAAAGCCAACTACGAGCATTACCGTCCAAGGCCGCTTGCGGGGCAAGGTGGCGCTTATCACAGGCTCCGCGTCCGGCATTGGACGCGCCAGCGCTCTGCTATTCGCCAGAGAAGGCGCCGCCGTTGCCATCGTGGACGTGAACGAAAAGGGCAAGGAGGTCGCCAGGGAGATAGGAGAGAAGGGCGGCCAGGCTTTCTTTGCGGCTGCCGACGTTACCCTCGCGGTCGATTGCCAGCGGGTGGTGTGCGCTGTGGCGGAGAAATTCGGTGCGCTTCACATCCTGTTCAATAATGCGGGCATCATCCGCCGCTCATCGGTGCTCGATTTGAGCGAAACTGAGTGGGACCGGGTGATGGAAGTGAACGTCAAATCCATCTTCCTGATGTCGAAATTCGCCATCCCAATGATCGAGAAATCCGGCGGCGGCTCCATCATCAACACGGCTTCAGGATGGGGGCTGGCGGCCGGGCCCAAGGCCGCAGCTTATTGTGCTTCCAAGGGCGCGGTGGTGCTGCTCACCAAGGCCATGGCCATTGACCACGGCCCGCAGAACATTCGAGTGAACTGCATCTGCCCCGGCGACACGGACACGCCCATGCTGCGCAGCGAGGCGCAACAAGTAGGCGCTGATCCCAGCCGCTTTCTGCGGGAGGCAGCGCAGCGTCCGCTGCAGCGCGTGGGTACGCCCGAGGAAATTGCCCAGGCGGCGCTTTACCTGGCCAGCGACGCCGCGTCGTTTGTCACTGGAACCGCGCTGGTGGTGGATGGTGGCGGCCTGGCAGGAACTCTCTAAACACGGCGGGCGTTGGCCCGCGCCCGCGCGACTCCGGCGCGCACGCCGCGCTCGATGATGCGGTAATAGCCGGCGTCATCCATGGTCTTCATGACCGTGGCCGCGATGCCGCCGGGCGTGGCCGCCTCGTGAATCAGCTTCTCCAGGGGAAGCTTTCCTTCTTTGAAGGCCATCACGCCGCCGGCGAGGGCGTGCGCGGCGGCAGCCAATGCAGTTCTTCGCGGCAGTCCCAGCTTTTCTCCAGCACGGGTGAGCGCGGCGAGCGCGTGATAGCCGTGGCTGGAAGAGTAGGTGGCGGTGAAGACGTCAAACTTGTTTTCCGGAATCTCCAGCACAGTTCCAACCCGGGCGAAAAAGCCGCGCACCTGCTTGCGGTCCGAAGGTGACAGTTCGCGAGAGAATGCCAGCGCAGTAAAGCCTTGCCCGGTGCGGCAGGTGGGGCTGGGCATGGCGCGCGCCCAGCGCACCGGCGGACCCAGCCGTGTTCGTAATTTTGCCAGCGGAACACCCGCCGCAAGGCTTACAGCGAGCAACGGCCGGTCGGTGCTGCCAATCTCGCTAAGCAGCTGGCGCATCGAATCCGGCCGCACGGCCACAATCAGCAG
>DASSQB010000456.1:0-2700 GCA_035702725.1 Terriglobales bacterium
TGGCGATGTAGCCTTCGCTCTCCATCCAGAATGCCTCGTTGAAGCGCTTCTTCAGCTCGCTGGCCTCGTCGAAGAACCGCGCCGCCAGGTCCTTTTCGTCCAGCCACCACAAGACCTCGGAGAGGTGAAGCTTGGAGACATAAGCAAAGGACTGCATCTCGCAGGTGCCCAGCGGGGCGCGCACTTGCGAGCCGTCTTCGTACACGATGGCGTCCCCAGAATCCTTCCAGCCCTGATTCTTCTCGCCTTGCTGGGAGCGAGTTTTGTATTCGTAAAAGCCGTCGCCGTCCAAATCGCCGTAAGTGTCGGCCCATTTCAATCCCTTGAGCGCAGGTTCGATGAGCGGCCGGACCAGTTCCTTGTTCCCGGTCCAGTGCCACAGGCCGGCCACGACCACGGGATAGTACATGGCGCCGGTGACGCCGCCGTAGTAGCAGCCGTGGGGGTTGAAATTGAGCGTGGCCAGGGGATTTGTGTGAACTTCGTGCACAATGCGGCCGGGTTGCTCGTCGCGCCAGTTATCCATCCGGGTGGCCTGGGTTCGGGCCAGTTCGAGCAGCGTGCCTCCAGTCATCTCCAGGCCCAGCAGTTCGGCCTCCCAGGAAGCGGCAAGGGAATCGCGCCCGAACAGGGCAACATACTCGGGCAGGCCACCGGCCGGCACCCAGCCCCGCACGTTATCCAGGTCGTAGAGGCGAAGGGCGGCCAGATCGCGCTTGGATTGCTCCAGCGCGCCCATCACCACCGGGGCCAGGGTGCCGCTGCCCACGCTGCTGAATGAGGTGGCATGCTGCAGGAAATCGCTGCGCTTGCGGTCCCACTCGTTAGCACCGGAAAAATAGCAGGAGTGGTCGAGCTTCTTCCATTCGCCTTCGATGTGCGGCACCCAGTCGAGGCAGGCGTGCCAGGTGCCATGCGGGGGCAGGTCCACGCGGAAGGCGATGCGCTTGCGCTGGAATTGCGGGCGCGAGCCGGCGCGCGCGATGGTGAGCCGGATGCCGCGATGCATGCGCGCCACGCCTTTCTCATCCTGGTGATGATAGGCGTGCTGCACGCAGTAGTCGTATTCCAGCTCTGCCTGGTTGGCGCTCAGCTGCGTCCAGCGGCGTTTCAGCTTCCCGCGCTGCTTGCGGCGGCCGCTGGTTTCGTGCGGATCGGCAAAGTCGCTGTCCACCTCCAGTTCCAACCGGATGGAGGTGTGCATCTGGGTGAAGTTGGTGACGTCCACGTCTTCGTGCATGCCCGCGCCCACATAGCGCGTGAGCCGCAGTTCCACCGTTTGCTGCGCCGGGTCTTTTTCGTCCAGGCCGGTATCCTTTATGTTGGGCGGCGAGGCGATGTAGTAGCCCATCCAGGTGTGCTGCTGCATGTTGGAGTTGCCGGCCCGGCGCGGCGGCTGGCCATTGATAAGCCAGCGATAGCGCGAGAGCATGCGCGTCTGGTACACCCACAGGCCATGCTCCGGATGGTCAAACACGAAGCCGTCGGTGCTGGTGGCGAGCACGGTGCGGCCCTGGCTCACATACACGGTGGTGTCGCGCGGCCGCAACCGCACCTGCCAGTTGCTGGGCGAGTGCTTCATGCCGGGCTGGCCGTTACGGCCGTTGCCGTGCGCTTTCTGGGCGCGCCCGGGGCTAGGCGGCGCTGAGTTTTGCTTCCGCGATGGCATTTGAGTTCTTCACAACTCCAGCAGAGCGCGCCGGATCAGTTCCGCGGTCATGCCGTAGACCACGTGCTCCCCCAGGGAGTTGAGATGCATGAGCACGGAATAATCGCGGGGTTTGGCGTTCAGGCCCAGCAAAGGCATCGCGAGTTCGTCGCCCAGCAGCCAGAACACAATGCCGAAGGCAGCGCCAGAGCCGGCGCGCAGCGGTGGATAATTCTCGCCGGCCGCAGCATAGCCGGCTGCAACCAGTCCACCCACAAGATAGTGAACGGCGGCAGCGCCCCGGAGTTTCTCCTCGAGGGACAGGCTGCGGCCGAGCAGCACCCTGGCGGCGACTTCGGCCGCGCCCCCGGCGGAATCCCACTCCTGCGAACTATAAGGAGTGCCCGGCGGCGCCCAAGATGGGCCCCCCAGCCTGCGCCAGGCCGCGCTGAACCCTCGCATGGCCCACGCCCCGGCCACGCCTCCGGCAAATCCTGCCAGCAGCAATTCTCCCCAGCTGTTTCGCCGCAAAGCCGCTCCCGTCGTGCCAAATGCTCCTATATACAGCGATGAGTCCAGCCTCCGGTCAGTTGCACATCGTTGCTCACCGCTGCTTTAGCACGGTTCTTTCTAAGTACCGGGTACTGGATCCTGAGAACTAAGAACCGAAAACTGAGAACCGGGCTTCTACATGGCAACCACGGGCTCACGCCACCGCTCCAATGGTGCAGCGGAGTCCAGCGAACAGCAAAACAGCAGGATCACGCCGGGAGGATTTTATGGCGCGGAGAAATCGTTTCTGGAAGGGCTTCGGCATGGGCGTGGCGGCGGGCGCAGGTGACACCGTCGGCGTGCTCCTGGGACTTAACTATGTGGGGCGCGCCGGGCATCGCCGGGTGGTGCGCCTGGAAAAGAGCATCCAGATCGCGGCCCCGGTGGAAGATGTGTTCCGCGCCTGGCTGGATATGGAGCGGCTGCCGCAATTTACCGACGTAATCGAGCAGGTTCGCCGCGACGGCGACCGCTCCCATTGGACGGTGAACATTGATGGG
>DASSQB010000457.1:0-2041 GCA_035702725.1 Terriglobales bacterium
CTTGCCCGAAGCTTTCCGCCGGGTGCGCGCGGAAGCCGGCCAGCCCACCGTGCGCTTCACTGCATAGAAGGCGCTGTTTGCAAAGCTTCGCAATGACAAGCTCTATGTAGCACTTTGCACCCGGCCAGCGCCGCGAAGAATTGAAAATGCCGTGAGCAGTGCCGCCAGGATCAAACCGACCAGTACCTGCGGATTGCTCCGCATCGGAAGTAGGGATGCAATGAACAGCATCAGCAGCAGTAGCACGATGTTCGCAATCACCGATACCACGTAGACGCCCTTTGCGACAGAGCTATACGCCACCCGGAGTAGGTTGAGCACCCCGATTGTGACTATGAACAGGCCGCCACTGACGAACCAAATAGCGTTGATGTCAATGCTGGGGTGTACTCTCCGCGTCAACGCTATGTGAATGGCCCCGAACGCGATCAGCAGCCAGGCAACGATAATGTCGAGTGTTCTCACAGTTCCCTCCTGGTTTCGTCGACTTCATGTAACCAGATACAGCATAGCCATGACGAGCAATAGCGGGCGTTAGCATTATTTCGATGCGAAGATGCCCCCGCCTTCGCAATCGAGCCGGTCTTCGGCATGCGGCTACCATCCCGCCGCGGTGCGCCGGCAAAATCTCCTCACGTAGATAATGAGAATGAACCCGCACACTGCCACCGCGCACCAGGTTAGCAGCACCGGCGATACGTCCGGATAGACCACGGCCTCCAGATAATGAACCAGAAACGGTTCGCGATAGGGCGCAATCCCGGCGCGTTCCAAAAAATAATTTTCCAGCAAGGTGAGCGGGCAGGGCCAAGGGCCGGTTTCAATAACAATTCCGTAAAGCAACGAAGTGATATGCGCCCAGCGCAGCCCGGGGCGCTGCCGGGTGAGCAGCCATCCCAGCAGCACCCAGCCGATAAACAACAGGTGGAGTATGAGCACGACGACGGCGAGCAGGTGAAACCCGTTCATGAAGCTCGGTCAGCGATCCACTGGCAGCAGGTATCCCGGATGTTTTTGAAAAGTGCCGGCGAACAGCTGCTTGTCTGCCTCCCGCATGTCCCAGGCGAAGACATTCGTGGGTGTGACTTGGATCGTCATATCGTCCCACGCGGCAAACACCGGGCCCACGCGCTCATCTGCCAGTGCGTCCTGGCTTAGATATTTGCCATGCACTTTGGCATTCCAATTACGGGCCGACTCCCCGGTCAATATCCGTGCTGTGCCCGCAATGCAGACGCCGCGCGACGCGGCGGGATCGCGGGAGTCAATCATCAGGGAAACCTTGGGGTTCGATTGGATGTTCCGCGCCTTGCGGGTTCGGGTTGAAGTGGCCACGTAGATCTTAGCGCCATCGAAGCAGTACCAGACGGCGACCACATGGATAGATCCGGCGGCATTTTGACTGGAAAATGAAGCAATGTAACGGCCAGACAGCAGTTCGTTTACCAACGCATCGGACAATGAAGCCATACTCCCTCCGCTGTACGCAGTTTACAGGGCCTGCCCGACCCAGTCGTCCGCTTATTCGGCGCCACGGCAGAGTCATGGGCCATTCAGTTATCCAATAAAATGGCGTGGCGAGCCAAAACCTGCATGCCAATCCGCGAAATTCTGACCCACTCCGCCGCCGAGACCATCGCCTTCGGCCGTAGCCTGGCCTCTTCGCTGGCGCCGCCCAAGCTGGTGCTTCTGCGCGGCGAACTGGGCGCGGGCAAGACTACGCTGGTGAAGGGCATCGCGGAAGGGTTTCAGGCGGCAAAAGAGGAAGACGTGACCAGCCCCACCTTCACCCTGGTACACGAATACCGCGGCCCGCGAGTGAACGTCTACCACATTGACCTCTATCGCGGGGACACGCCGCGCCAGTTGGAGACGCTGGGGCTCGACGATCTGATGGCCGACAACGCGGTTTTGCTGATCGAATGGGGCGAGAAATTTCCTCGCTTTGTGCGCGAGCGTGACCTGGAGATTGCGCTGGAGTCACTCGGAGAAGACGAGCGGAAAATAACGATCGCCTCCTAGTGGCAAGCCGGAGAGGATT
>DASSQB010000458.1:0-2910 GCA_035702725.1 Terriglobales bacterium
ACCGCCCTTACCGGGGTGGAAATGGAAGCCCTGGTGGCCGCCAGCATTGCCGCGCTGACGGTCTACGACATGTGCAAAGCCCTGGATAAGGGCATCGAGGTGCGTGAGGTGATGCTGCAGCGCAAGTCCGGGGGCAAAAGCGGCGAGTACAGGCGCGCCGGCAAGAATTCAGGCTGAGAGATGCCCGCCAACGTCAAAGTGCTGCTGGTAGACGACAATCCCATGGTGCTGGGGATGCTGCACCAGGCTCTGTCTCCGCTGGCTACCATAAGCACCGCCACTGACGGCGCCGACGCCCTGCTCAAGGCCGTAGACGACCCTCCGGACTTGCTGATCAGCGACTACCAGATGCCGGGCATGGACGGCCGCCAACTCGTGGAGAAGCTTAAGAGTCGTCCCGCCACCGCCTCCACCGCCGTCATCCTGCTGGCCAGCAAATCCGACATCGCCGACAAGCTCAGCATGCACGAACCGGTGGATGACATGCTGGAGAAGCCCTTCTTCATCAAGGAAGCCACCACTCGCATCAAGCGCGTGATTGACAAGATCGCACTGGAGAAGATGGCCAAGGAAGCGCCCGGGGGCAAAACCTTGCGCGGCAGCCTGGCGCAGATGAACGTGATTGACCTGGTGCAATCGTTGGAGATGGGCCGCAAGAGCTGCTCGCTCGTCCTGAGCCACGAAAACGAGCATTGCGAGATGTTCTTCGTGGAGGGCCAGATCAAGCACGCCGCCTATGGAAGCACCGTGGGCGACGCCGCCGTCTACAAGGTGCTCTCCTGGACGGGGGGGAATTTTCAGATTGATTTCGACGGCCGCAGCAACGACAAGAGCACCACGCTCTCCACCCAGGGGCTGCTGATGGAAGGGTTGCGTCTGCTCGACGAAGCCAACCGGGGCGCGGAGGACAATGTCCTCGACCGCTGAGCAGGCCGCGCGCACCGCCGCCGTGCTTACCGTAAGCGACTCTGTAGTGGCGGGCTCGCGCCAGGATGCCTCCGGGCCTGCGGTAGTCGCGGCACTGGAAAAGGCCGGCTACCAGGTGGTGGCCCGCGAAGCGGTGCCCGACGAACGCAATCACATTGAAAACGCGCTGGTGCGCCTGTGCGAGCGGGCCCGGCTGGTGGTAACCACGGGCGGCACGGGCGTAGCCACGCGCGACGTTACGCCGGAAGCGACCCTTTCGGTGTGCGACCGCGAAGTGCCCGGCATCAGTCAGCGCATGCGCGCCGAGGGCATGAAGAAAACGCCGCTTGCCGCGCTCAGCCGCGCCATCTGTGGCACTCGCGGCGCCTGCCTTGTGCTCAACCTGCCCGGCAGCCCTCGGGGAGCCACCGAATCCTTGGCCGCGGTGATCGATGTTCTTCCTCACGCCCTGGACCTGCTGGCGGGCAAGACGGCGCACAGCGAATCCAGCCAGAGCAGCGCCTGACGCCCGCAAAATTTCTGGCAACCGGCCCCGGCAGCGGGTCATCACTTGGCTGCGGAGGAAATCCAGCGACAAACAGGGGTGGTTAGGAAGTCCTTGCCGGTCACGCCGTTCTGGCGCGCCGGCCCCCCAGAGTTACTTAGGGGCAAGCAGCTCCCACCGGGCTTGACGCTGGGCGGAAGAGATTCTAAAAGATTATTTCAGGGAGAGTCGTTATAGGCGGGAGGCATTTATGGTTCTCTGTCCGGAGTGCGAAACCGATCTCGACATCGAGGAAGACGAGGTGGACGAGGGCGAAATTGTTTCCTGCCCGGAGTGTGGCACCGACTTTGAGGTCGTTACCACCAATCCACTTGAGTTGAACCCGATCGGCGAAGAGGAAGAAGCGGAAGAGGAAGAGGAAGAAGAGGACGGCGACTACTCCTAGCACTGCGCCGGGCGGGTAGCGCGCTTCGAGCGCCACCTCGGAAATCTCCATTGCATCCATCACAACCAGGGCGGAACCGCAGGATGAGCGCTGGAGTTCTGGTGTGCCTGTTGCTCAGTGGCTATGTGCTGGCCTGGCCTGCCCGCGCTGCCGTGCCGCGCGACAAGAAAGCGGAGGCAAAGCATGATGGCCTGATCTTCGGAACCGTCTGGGACCGAAATAACCAGCCGGTCTATGGGGTGCGCGTCAAAATACGCGCCGCCAGTGAAAAGAAAGCCCGCTGGGAGGTCTACTCCAATCATGTGGGCGAATTTGAGCAGCTGGTGCCTGCGGGCAGTTACGTGGTGTGGGCGGATGTAAAGCGGCCGAAGAAGGCCAGGAAGGGTGACCAAGGTAACCACTGGAGCCCCCAGGTCACGGTACAGGTCCAAAACGACGTTCGGGTAGACATCGGGCTGCATCTAACAGAGTAGAAGCTCAAGCTGAATCGAGGTATCTTAGGAGGTCTTTGTGAAGAAGACCTTGGGTGTCCTGGCAGGTGTGATGTTGGCGGTGACGGTGGCTGCGGCGCAGCTGCCTGCGTCACAGTTCCGCGAAGTCAAGGACAAGATCCCGCAAACCCGCACGCTGACCGGCATGGTCAGCGACCAGCACGGGAGTCCGCTATCCGACTCGGTGGTCTACCTGACTAATACCCGCTCGATGGGTGTGAAAACCTACATTGTGGGCAAGGACGGCATGTACCGCTTCCCTTCGCTCTCGCCCAATATTGACTACCAGGTTTACGCGCAATATCAGAGCCACAAAAGCGACACCAAGACCTTGAGCTCCTTCGATAGCCGCCCCAATGCGGTGATCAACCTGAAAGTTGAAATGAAATAGCCCTGTGTGGCCACAGGCTGCCCTCGCCGGTGCCGGCGAACGCAGCCTTTTTCATTTTCTGTCATCTATTTTTGGTAACTGTCATGTTGACCGAGGGCGCATGCCCGAGTGGAAACACCCCTACGCTGGTGGATGTGCCATTTTGCAGGAGGGAGTTTCGAGACAGGAAACC
>DASSQB010000459.1:0-4220 GCA_035702725.1 Terriglobales bacterium
GCTGCGCCCACCAGCATGGCTGCCAAATATAGGGTTGAGCCGGCAAAGGCCAGGCGTTCCTTTTGAGCAACAGTACCGTGCAGGATCATTCCCAGCGCGCCTGCTACCACGAGCGGGATCAGCAGGCCGACGGGATGCGCATGATAATTGTCCACCACCTGCGGACGTGCATATATAGTGGCGGCCAGGCTAAGGAGGGTCACAATCAGCAGCACCGGCCAGACTACCAGCGCCACTCGGCGGGCGCGGTCGGCAATCGGCGGCTCGGTTTTGCGCACCACATAAAGCGCGCCGTGCATGGTGAGCGCCACCAGGGCCACCACTCCCGCCAGCACGGTGTACCAGTCGAGAATGCCGTTCTGCGCGCCCACCCGCCAGTTGGTCCACAGCGGCTCGAAGAAGTAGCCATCGGCCGCCAGTGGCACGCCGCGAATCACATTGCCCAGGGCCGCGCCGAAGAAAATTGCCAGCAGCGCGCTGGCCAGGCTGAACACCACATCGAAAAAGCTCTGCCACACTGGGTTGGGCACGTGATTGCGCAGTTCGATGCCGATGGCACGCAGCATGAGCAGCCACAGCACCATCATGAGCGGCAAGTAGAAGCCGCTGAAGCTGGAGGCGTACAGGAGAGGAAAGGCGAAGTATAGCGTGCCGCCGGCGGCCAGCAGCCATACTTCGTTGCCGTCCCACACCGGCCCGATGGTGTGCAGCACCGCCTTGCGCTCGGCAGGCGTGCGGCCCACGATCAGGTAGATTATTCCGGCGCCCAGGTCGAAGCCGTCGAGCACCACGTAGGTGGCCAGCATCAGGGCAACAATTACAAACCAGAGTGTTTCCATGGGTCTCCTCTAATCGGCAGCCACGCGCCGCGCACGCTCAATTGGTTGCGCCATCCAGACGGGGCCATGCTCTATTTCGCGGCGTACCAGGAAAAGGAACAGAATTCCGAGCACCGTGTACATGCCCATGAAGCCCAGCAGGGTAAACAGGCCATTGCCCGCGGAAACGCGCGGCGAGTAGCCTTCGCGCGTCATCATGAGGCCGTAGATGAGCCACGGCTGGCGCCCGATCTCTGCCGTCATCCAGCCGGCGGTGTTGGCGATGTAAGGGAAGGGAAGACTGAGCAGCAACACCCAGAGCATGGCCCGCGACTCATAGAGCTTGCGGCGCCAAAGCAGGAGAACCGCAATCACCATGACGGCGATGAAGATGGTCCCCAGCCCAACCATGATGTGGTAGCTGTAATAGAGCAGCGGAATGTTTTCCGGCCACACCTGCTGCGGAAACTGGTCCAGCCCCTGCACGTGGGCGTTCCAGCGGCGGTAGGTGAGGAAGCTCAGCACCTTGGGCAAAATGATGGGATTGTCCAGCTTGCGTTCCTGCACGTCGGGCTGGCCGATGATGACCAGGGGCGCGCCTGGCTGCCCCTGAAATAGCGCTTCCATGCCGGCCAGCGTGACCGGCTGATGGGTCGCCACCATTTTTCCCTGCTGGTCGCCGGTGGGAAAGAGCTGAAAAATGCTGGCGATGCAGGCGGCGATTACGCCCACGCGCACAAATATGCGTCCGTGCTCCACGTGCTTGCGGCTGAGCAGATAAAACGCCCCGATGGAGGCCATCACAAACGACCCGGTCACCACCGCGCCACTCATGTTGTGCGCGTACTGCCAGCCCGCCCACGGGTTCAGCACCAGCTGCCAGAAGCTGGTGAGCTGGAAAGACCCGTCAGTCGCGCGTGCATAGCCGACCGGATGCTGCATCCAGGCGTCGGTGGCGATGATGAAGTAGCCCGAAAGCCAGGAGCCGAGAAACACGGCCACGGCAGTGCCCCAGTGCGCGCGCTGGCTCAGCCGCTTTTCGCCATAAAGAAACAGCCCCAGGAACGCTGACTCCAGGAAGAACGCGAACATGCCTTCCATGGCCAGGGTCTGGCCGATCACCCCGCCGGCAAAGCGCGAAAAATGCGACCAGTTGGTGCCGAACTGGAACTCCATGGGGATGCCGGTTACCACGCCCAGCACGAAGTTGATGCCGAAAATTTTGGCCCAGAAGCGGGCGGCGGCGTTGTAGTTTTCGTCTTTCTTCCAAAGAGCCAGGGACTTGAGCACCACGATGAGCGGCGCCAACCCCATGGTGAGCTGCGGGAACAGGTAGTGGAAGGTGACGGTAAAGGCAAAATGCAGCCGGTCTACCAGGAGTGCGCTGTCCATAAGAGGAAATTATCGGCAAGCCGGCGGTGGGCGGGATGTGATGAACGTCACAGGAAAAGCGGGAGTCCGCGGTCGGGAGTCAGGAGTCGGCGCACAAGCAGTTGGTAGTTGGGTGTCGGTAGTTGGGAGGACGTCGGCGCTGCACGCGAGATGCTTCGGCGCTGAAGCGCCTCAGCATGACTCCCACCAAAGCGACGGCTTGGCTGAATGCTGAGTGCTGATTGCTAAGGGCTTACTTCGCCGCGGCGTGGCGGCGGCGTTCCGACTCGCGAATCTGGCGGCGGCGCCCGGCGTCCTCGTAGCGCCGCTTCTCTTCCTCGGTTTCCGGAATGACCGGTGGCACCGGCAACCGGCGCCCGTGACGGTCAATGGCCACGAAGGTGAGGTAGGCTGTGCTCACGTGCTGGCGGGTGGCAGCAATGTAGTTTTCAACCGAAACCTTCACTCCCACTTCCATGGATGTGTGGAACACACGGTTCACCGACGACTGCAGGATTACCAGGTCGCCCACGTGGACAGGCACCAAAAAATCCAGATGATCAATGGAAGCGGTCACCACGTAATTGCGCGAGTGGCGATGGGCAGCGAGCGCGCCGGCCAGGTCAATCCAGTGCATCAAGCGCCCGCCTAGCAGGGCGTTGAGTGGGTTGGCGTCGTTGGGCAGAACGATTTCCGCCATCTCCGACTGCGATTCCCGCACCGGCCGGGGAGTCAATTCCAGGTCTTTGCTCATGATTGCTTCGTGGGCTCCAGGATAGGTCTCTCGCGCCGCGTCAGATAACATTCCAGGTAGCACTCAGCCATCTTTTGGACGCGCGGGTCAGGATGCGAGGCGCACCAGCGCCCCAAAGCGGAATCGTATTCCAGTGCCCCATGGGCAGCGGGACGGTAGTTGCGTTCGCAAACGTATAACACCGTGACCTGGCTGTCCTTGTCGCGGGCCACGGAAAAGCGCACCGCATCCCAGGCGCGCTCCTGCGGCAGGTGCGGACAAGCGCGAGCGTAGCCCAGATTGCAGAAGTTGGCCAGTTCTTCCGGGCCGGGCACAAAGCTTTCATGACCAGGCGCCGTGCAGCAGCCTTGCCAGCCGTCGCCGAGTGGCAGGCGCGAACGGTGCGGCCAGGCAATGGCCTCGAATTTTACGGTAGGCATGAAGTAGGGACAGGCCACGGGGATTCTCCAGCGACCGGGACATTTTATCGTAATAGGAGTCAGGACTCATGGGTCAGGCGTCAGCACCTTGGGCAGGCGACTCCGTCCTTCCCAAACTTCTCCGCCGGTCTCTTTGCGGCGGATCGAAAGCTGTAGTAATTTCTTCTTCGCGGCGAAATTTAGCTGACTCCCGACTCTCTGATAACTGACTCCTGGTTTTCTATGGACCGCGTTGCCATGCTGAAAGAAGTTCTGGGCCAGAACCCCAATGACGCATTTGCGCGTTACGGGCTGGCCATGGAGTACTCCAAGTCCGGGCAGGTGGAGGATGCCCTGCGCGAGTTCGGCGCTCTCCTGACGGCAAATCCCGACTACACGGCGGGGTATTTCATGGCAGCACAGATGCTGGCGCGGGAAGGACGGGAGGAGGAAGCGCGCAAGCTGCTGCGCGATGGCATTGCCGCCGCACAGCGCACCAGAAATCAGCATGCCCAATCGGAGATGGAAGGCATGCTGGCGGAGTTGGGAGGGTAAGTTTCTCAAGGTTTCGAGTTTCAAGTTTCGAGTTTTCAGTCCACCATGGGTTTGAAACTTGAAATGGAAACTCGAAACTGTAAGGAGAGTTGTGCCGAAGAGACGAATTCCGAAGCGAGCCAAGTCACCGCCGCAATCACCGCCCGATGCCAGCCGTCCGCACATGCCGGGCTACGGAATTAAAGGTCCGGAGGAAGGTACTGGTTTGCTGCCCTGGAAGTGGGCGGAAGAGCGGCTGCAGAAAGCCCACAACTTCTGGGTGGCGAGCACGCGTCCTGACGGGCAGCCCCACGTGATGCCGGTATGGGCGGTGTGGATGGAGGG
>DASSQB010000460.1:0-4543 GCA_035702725.1 Terriglobales bacterium
GTGGGGCCCTACAAAACATATTTTGATATGGGGATTGGCTGCCTTAATCGCTTCTACCAGCCGAATATCGCCCGGAAACCCGGGAGTGCTGGTGAACAGCACCAGGAATTCATACGACTTGGCGATGTTGATGGTCTCCTCGGCGGAGACGTGGTGGGGCGGCGCGTCCAGCAGCCGCGAACCTTCCAGCATGCCCGCCGGGTATGCCAGCCATACGGGGTACCAGTAGGATTCGATTTCGCGAGTTGCCGGCCAGCGGGACCCGGCTCCTCCGTCAAAGTTTTCAAAGGAGGGCGGGTTCAGAAACAAAGTTTTAAGAGGCATATTGTGTGAATTCTGTATGTTAACACCCACTCTTAGGTTGCCGGGAATTACATCTCCGGTTACCAGTTTCTCCCCATCGTCGCCGGGATCCCCAAAAAGTCCCCGCCCCAAGTTCGATGAAGACACGAATTACCCCAATTGTAAAAGGTTAAGGGTACCCGCCGCCCTCACTGCCAACCAATTCCTTTACGTTGAATTGTGTATTTGATGCATTGAGGGGCGGAAAAGCGGTACAGAAAAGCTTTCCCCTTTTGAACACCCGCACACCAGACTTAAGTTATTGGTAGCGTTGAGAATAGCGCCCCGCCTCGCAACTGGCAAGCAACCCGCCTCAGGGGTGGCGAAAGGCCCATTTTTCCAGCTCCCCGGTGGCGCGCAGAAGTTGCAGCTGCGCCTTCTCCAGTTCGAAATCAGCGTCCATGAGTTCGGTGGAGCGCAAATCGGCCTGGAACTGGGCGGTTTGCATCTCGCCGAGCGTGGCAGTAGCCGCCTGCATGCGCGCCTGGGCGGAGGTGACCCCGGACTGTGCCAGCTGGTTCTGCAGGTCGGCCACGTCGCGGGCGGCTGCAGCCTGCTCCACCCCGCGCTGCAGGCGCATGGTTTCCATGGAAACCTGGTCCTTTGCTGCTTGCGCATCTTTCTGGGCGCGGATGGCCTCCGCATCGGCGGCCCGGGCGGCGGCTTTCTGGGAGTAATTGAGAAAGGGAAGACGTATCACCAGCCCGAAGGTGACGTTCTGGTTCTGAAAGGTGTTCACCCGAAAGAACTGTTCGAAGTTGGTGAGCGCCGAGCTGATCAACCCATATTGCGCGGCAAAGTCAATGGAGGGCAGCAGGGCGCGGTGCTCGCCCTTGGCCTTGAGCAGCTGGGCGCGGGCGCGCAGCTCGCTGGCTTCGACCACATCGCTGTTTTGTACGGCAGTCTGGGCCGCGGCTCCGCCTGCCGGCGGATCGGGAGTTGGCAGCGCCGGGATGGAGTCATTGAGGGTGGTAATGGATGCCGCGGGAACGCCGGTGAGCTGCGAAAGGTGAGTGCGCAGCAGGTCGGCGGACCCTTCGGCCTGGGCGATCTTCAAGCGCACCTGGGCGCTGGTCAGCCGAGCTTTGGTTTCGTCCACCTGGCTGTCAAGGCCCTCCTTTACGCGCTGCAGAACGGCGAATTCGATGTTGTGCGTGACGTTGCTCTGATCTTGCAGCACCTGCAGCTCCCGCTCCCACTTGTTGAGCTCGGCGTAGCTGAGGGCGGTGTCGAGCATCACCTGGGCGCGCTGGTCGCGGTCCTGCGCGGAACTGGCCTGCCACTCAGCTTTGGCGGCGCGCACGAATTCCTTCTGCGCCAGGTTCAGCACGTAAGATTGCGAAGTGACATTGAAGATGGTCGGCGCCGAGCCTTCCAGGCTGAGAGGGAAGCCGTAGGCGTAGCCGACGTCGGAGCCCACCGTCACCTGGGGGATAAAGCTGCTGCGCGCCTCCACGTAAGACTCGTAGGCGTGCATCTGGTCGGCCGCGCTGGCGCCCGTGGCGGTGCTGTGAGTGAGCGCCAGTTGGATGGCGCGCTGCAGCGTAAAGTCCTGCCCGCTTGCTGGCAACACCAGCGCCAAGGCCATGCTCGCGGCCAGCAGCAACTGCACAAACTGCCTGGAAAATATGGGCTTCATGCGTCACCTGCAGGAAGAAATGGGGAGAAAGGCGAGTATAACAAGATGCCGAGCACAACTGGCTCGCCGCGAAAGAGCAATGAGCTGTATGTTCAGAATGCGCCCCCATTGCAGAGCGCGATTGGGAATGCGGGCAGACCTAACGGTTCACCCGCACCAGCGCCTGCTGCGCCAGCGAGAAGTCGTGCGCCAGGGCCAGAGCGGCGCGATATTCCCCCGCGGCCGCCTCTTTGTCGCCCTGTTTTTCCAGGATAGAACCCAGCAGATAATGCGCCTGGAAGGGCGGCGCGTCGGCCGAGGTGTTGTTGGAATCCAGGTAGTGACGCAGAAACTGGATTGCGACCGGGAAATTGCGGCCGGCGCGATAGAGGATTTCGGCGGCGTCCACCCAAACTTCGCTGTGGTTAATTTCGGCCGTGCTGGCGCGGTTCACGGCATCTTCCATATCTTCCAGACGGTTGCGGCGCCGGAAGTAAGAGGCCAGGGTGAGCCAGTATTGCGCCTGGTTGCCGCTGGATGAAATAGCGGCGCGATACTCGCTCTCTGCCAGCGCATAGTTGTGGTCGCGCTCGGCCAGGGAGGCCTTCACCCAGTGCGACGCGCCGGGATCCATGGCGGAAAGGCGCTGCGCCTGGGCGCGCGCTTTGTCCTTGCCCCCGCCCAGGAAAGCCGGGGCTTCCATGTAAAACTCGGCCAGATCCGACTGCGCGGCTACGTTGCGGGAATCCAGTTGCACCGAGGTTTCAAATTCGGTGCGCACCTTGCGGGCCAGCCCGATGGCCGTAAACCAGCTGGAGTGCTCCGCTTTCTCGCCGTAGGCGCGGCCCAGCCAGAGATGGTAGTCGCTGTTGTCCGGGTCCAGAGCCACCGCCTTTTGCGCGGCGGAGATGGCTTTGTCCCATTGCTGCAGGGAGTAATGGGCGCGGCAGAGCAGATGATAGGCGACGGGGTCGTTGGGTTGAGCGCGCAGGCGCGCTTGCAGATCGGCAATGGCAACATCCACCCGCCCTTCGGAAAGCAGCGACTGCGCCGGTATATCGGCGGCGACAGAAGTGGAAACCAGGCCCACAGCCAACGCCAGCAACAAAAAACATCCCCAGGTTCGCTTCATGCTCAACTTCAAAAATTCTCCTTTGTTATTGTGCCCGGCTTACCGCCAAGCCTGCGCGCAGCGGCTGGCCGTTGGTGGTACCCAACGCCACCTGGGCATTATCGGGCAGGCCGCTGACTTCGGCCTGGGTCAGATTTGAGATTCCGACCTTGACCTCGTGCTGCTGCAATTCTCCGTTTATAATCTGAAACACCCACGTTTTACCATCCATGCGCACTGCTTCGCGCGGCACCACCAGCACATTGCGGTGCTCCGCGGTGATGATGGTGACGTTAACGTTGGTATTGGGCAGCAGACGGTCGCCGGGATTGGGCACCCGGCACACCACTTCACCGACGTTGCGCGTCTGGTACTTCACAATCTGCGCCGGCAGGCGCGTGACCGTGCCCTGCCATTGCCGCCCGGGCATGGCGTCCCAGATAATGTCTACCCTTTCACCCGGCGACAGGCGGGCGATATCCGGCTCGTCCACGAAAGAATGCACCTCTACGGTCGAGAGGTCGGCTACCTGCACCAGCAGGTCGCCCGTATTCACAAAGCCGCCGGCATGTACGGGCAGGGAATAGACCACGCCGGCGCTGGGAGCGCGTACCACGGAGTTGCGCAGCACGCTCTGCGCCGCCGCGTAAGCTTCCTGACCCTCATTTTGCTGGGCCTGGACCTGCTCCACCTGGGTGCGGGAGTAGCGTCCCTTGAGTTTTTGCTGCAACAAGTTGACCTGAGCATCCGCGCGCTGCAACTGGCTTTCGGCGTCCAGAACCTCGCCTGCGGAGGCGGCGCCTTCCTTCTCCAGGCGTTTCAGGGCGTCCAAATTTCGCTGTGCGGCATCACGATCGGTTTGCGCCTTCACCAGTTCAGCGCGCGTGGTCAGAATCTCTTCCCGCGTGCCGCCCGCCTGAATGGCTTCCATGGAGGCTTCCGCGGCGCGCAGTTGCGCTAAGGCTTTGGCGGCTTCCGCCTGGGCCTCGCTGGTGTTCAATTCCAGCAACAACTGGCCGGCCTGAACGCGGTCGCCTTCGCGCACCAGCACGCGCTTCACCAGAGCAGGAGCAACTGCATGGGCTTCAAAAGGCAGCACCGGCGTGATCTTGCCATTGGTGGTGATGACGGCGCGAATGTCGCCACGGTGAACTTCGGCGATGCGCACGGGAACATCGCTGCGCTGCAGCGAGATGAAGGCGGCCAGCACGATCACGGCGGCGATAATGGCCAAGCCAATTATCCAAGCGCGATGGCGGCCGAAAAAGCCGGCATCCGAATTGTTCCGTGGCGACATGAAACTCTTTGTCTGCTAATACCTTACCACCGACACCCAAATGCCGTGACTGCCGGGAAGCACCCTGGTAATCACCCACAGGCCCATGCTCTCCAACGGCCGCCCTCACTTCTCTTTGCAAATGGGTTACTTTTTAGATGCCCGGAACGCTTATGCGAAGCAGAATTCTGCGCTG
>DASSQB010000461.1:0-2096 GCA_035702725.1 Terriglobales bacterium
TGGATGTTGAAGAGCAGGGTACGGCTGGCGTTGCTTACGTCGGTGGCGTGAAGGCGACCGCCGGTGAGGCGCCACAGCAGGAAGCTGTCTACCGTGCCGAAAAGGATTTCTCCGCGTTCGGCGCGGGCGCGCAGGCCGGGAGTGGAATCCAGCAGATGTTTGATTTTTGTCCCGGAAAAGTAGGCGTCCACCACCAGGCCGGTGCGCTCGCGGAAGGTTTTCTCCAGACCCTCGGCTTTCAGGCGATCGCAAATAGGAGCGCTGATGCGGCTTTGCCAGACGATGGCATTGGCCACTGGACGACCGGTGGCGCGCTCCCACAGGATTGTAGTTTCGCGCTGGTTGGTGATGCCGATAGCGGCCAAATCATGGGCAGAAAGGTTGGCCCGCTGCAGCGCCTGCCGCGCCACCGCCAGCTGCGAGTTCCAGATGGCCTCGGGGTCATGCTCCACATTGCCGGGGGACGGATAGATTTGCTCAAATTCCTGCTGCGCCAGGCTCACGATTTCACCTTGGTGGCCGAATACGATGGCGCGGCTGGAAGTGGTGCCCTGATCCAAGGCGAGAATGTATTTGGGTTCTGGCAATGTGCCGTCCCTGTGCCGCCCCTACGGGGCTTGGGGTTTTAAAAGACTGTTACCCAGGGCTCACGTCCTGGGCTAAATTCTGTTTCGCCCCTGCGGGGTTGGCGCGGTTGTTCACCTGCAACGATTCTCCACACCGATAGTTCATCGTCTCAATTTCCAGCGGCTAAAGCCGCATCGTTTAAACGGTTTGCTTCCGGCACGCCTGAAGGCGTGCCCTGATACGAATCTTTTCTGCATCAGGTCGCGAAACACAAGGTCCCTCGTCTCGGGATTTGTCTCGCAAGCTCGACGCGCCCTCGCTCGGGATGACAGACCGATACGAATACCGCATCAAGGACGTTACTTACGCAGCCGTCAGTAAATCGAGTTTGCTGGCGAATTAAAAACAAGGCGGCGACCGCGGCCGCCGCCCTGCTCCCCAAAACAGCGAGTCTAGGTACGAATGTTTTTCGCTGCCTCGTCCCAGTACACCGTCTTCTTGCGGAAGTAGGCTTCGTTGGCCATGTGGCAGGCGATAGCGGCATGGTTGCCGAACACGGCATCCTCCACCACCGGCTTGCGCGATTTTACCGCCTGGAAGAAGTTCCACAGGTGCGGCTTTACGTCGTCCCAATCATGGCCAGCGTAAACCGTGGTGGGATACATCGGCTCTTTGCCCAGGGTCGGATCGTTCTTGGCATGCCACTCAGCGACGTATTCCTCGCGCATTTTCTGCGGGAAGCCGGAGGAGTAGTAGCTGGGTGCAAGGTCAATGCCGGGTTGGAACTGATGGCGGAGCTGGTACTCGCCGGTGTCCAGGATGCCCTTGGGACCCATGAAGCGCGCCAATTCTTCGGACTCGCAGCCCAGGTCAAGACGCACATACACAGGAATACCGTGATAGTCGAAGAGCACCACGTGGAAGTCAGGCATGTTGCGCCCATCAGGGAAGCGGAAAATGCCGCCCAGGGCCTGCGCCGAGCGTGGCGGCTCGTTCCAGCCGAGGGTGACCATCATGCCGCTGAGCAGGTGGACCATGAGGTCGCCGGCCACGCCCGTGCCGTACTCCTTCCAGCAGCGCCAGCGCGCGAAGTGGTAGGGATTGAAGGGAATTTTGGGCGCGTCGTTCAGCCAGGTGTCCCAGTCCAGATTCTTGAGCGAGAGGTCGAGGGGCGGCGGATATTCCCAGGCACCGGTAGGATCGTTGCGGCCCAGCGTGAGCTCGACCATTTCGATGTCGCCGATGGCGCCGTCGTGATAAAGCTCGCGCGCCTTGGCCGCCAGATTGGAGCTGACGCGCTGGGAGCCGATCTGCACGATGCGGTTGTTCTTCTGCGAAGCTTCGACCATGGCGAAGCCGTCGGGGATGGTGTGCGACATCGGCTTTTCGCAGTAAATGTCCTTGCCCGCGTTGCAGGCGTCCACTACTACGCGGCGATGCCAGTGGTCGGGAACCGCGGCCACAATGCAGTCAATGTCCTTGCGCTCCAGCAGGTCGTGGTAACGGCGGGAGGCGGGCAGGCTGGGATT
>DASSQB010000462.1:0-19063 GCA_035702725.1 Terriglobales bacterium
GTTTGCGGCTGCGGTCCGAGCACGAAAACCTTGCCGAAGTTGCTGCTGCAGGCGTAGAGGCCGCCTTGGGGCGCCTTGGCGAAGGCCGTCACCTGGTTGGCCGGGGCCTTCAGAAGGTCGGTAAATTCATCGGTCCCGGTAATAGCGTAGATGTGACCCTTGTTGCCGGTGCCGGCCAGGAGCCTGCCCGCATGATCGAAGGCGAGGGCATAAACCAGATCGTCGTGGGAACTCCAAACTGTGAGCGGCGAACCGTCAGGCGCAATGCGGTAGATTTCCGAGCCCCCCGCCGTAGGGAAGCTGGGAACAGAGATCATGGGTGCGGGAGCCGAGGGCCCAGCGCTAATGGTCAAACCCATCTGCGGGCCGGACGGCACTGGGACAACCGGCACCTGGACAGGCAGGGCGCCACCGGGCTGGCTGCGCTTCTCGCCCACAGCGGCGGCATAAATATTGCCCTTGTCATCAATGGCCAGGGCGGTGATTTCCTTCTTGGGCGCGCTATAGAGGACAAAAGCCTGGCCGCCAGGAGCAATGCGATAAACCAAACCACTGCCGTCCGAACCGGCGATCAAGTTACCTTTGGAGTCGAAGGCAAGGACGCGGATGTGGGCCTCGTCGCTCTTGAAGAAAAGGGAATGTTCGCCGGTCTGCGCCACCTTGAATATCTCGCCGTGATCGCCGGTGGCGACGTACAGGTTCCCCTGCTTGTCCAAAGCCAGGTCCCAGATGTACTTGGTGCCAGGGGTGAAGAGAACGGAAGACGAGTAATTCGGGTCCACCGTGACCGTGCTTTTAGATTCTGAGGCAGCCTGGCCCTGGTCGGCGGCGCCGGAAGCCGCCTTCTTGCGCTCGATTTTGTAGACCTTGCCATCCGGCGAGGTGCCCACATAAACGGTGTTTCGCGGTCCCACGACCAGAGTTTGTACCTGCAGTTCCTGGGGCGCGAAGATCACGCTGGCGCTGCCCTGCGGCGTGATGCGATAAACGCGGGCGGGCGCTCCGGCGGCAACGTACGCATTACCGTCGCTGTCCGTATCCATGGCCCAGGTGTAGGTGGACGGCGTCACGTACAGGGAGCGGAACGAAGGCGCCAGTTCGAGCGCGCCATCGCTGGTGATGGCCACCCCATTGGCGGTGCCCTTTTCGAAGTCGTCGAAGGTGGATTGCTCCCAGGTACGAGTGCCTTCAGCGAGGGCGAGGGTTCCGGCCAGAATGATGACAAAGAGCGCGAAGAATTTGGGCATCTTGCTTGAAGCCTCTAAAGACATTGGGGGAAATCTCAGGGTATCACGGGAAGTAGCGACTCTGCCTGCTGGCGCGAGGACGAGGCGTAGCTGGTAATTTGGAGTTGGTAGTTGGTAAGCACAAAATTTTGGCCACGAGGCACTAAACTTCCAACTACCAGCCACCTTCTACTTAATGGTCAAAGCAATAATCTGCGCCCCGGAGACCTGGTAATCGAGCGGAGTGGAGGCTTCGTTCACGGAAGACTCGCCCAATACCACCATGTCCTGAGTGCCGCGCATGCCGTCCATGATATTCATCACCGAAAGCGGCAGGGTAGGCATGACTTTGTCCTGCACCATGGCTTCTGGATCAGCCTCGAGCAGGGAAACATAGAGGTGATCATTGGAGTGCTCTTTGTTGAGCACGGCAATGATGGAGCCCAGGTCAAGCTGGCGGCCCATCGGCAGGCCGCTGCTGCGAATGCGGTCCAGGGTGTCGCCATCGCTCACCAGGATGCGCAGCGCCCCTTTGGAGGATGACGTAGGAACGCGAATAGGAATCCTGCGGACAATGCGCTCGCCACGATAGGGGCGGAGCACCGCCTCCACCACGACCTCATCGCCCGGCCGCGCTTCGGTCACGTCCGTGCGAGCGCTCTCCAGGCGGGCGGAGCGGCGGTCGTTGACCAGGTCAAAGCTCAGGTCCACCCCTTTGAGGTTGGGCACCTCGTAGGAATTGTCAAAAATGCGGCTAAAGCGATCGCCCAGAGAAAGGGCCACGAGCACGCCCGTGGGCTGGCCGCCATCGCCGGGAGCAAACATGTCGCGCAACTCCACGTCAGGATAGCCGTTAACCTTGATGTGCCCTTCCATACGGTAGGTGGTGTCTTCGCCGTATTCGTTCACGCCCTGCAGGGCGCTGAAGACAGTGGCCATCATGGCCAGAGGCGTCAGTTTGCTGTTGTCCAGAACTTCATAGTGGAACGTTTTGGGGCTGGTGACGCCGTGAATGCTGAGGGTCACCGGAATCATCTGCGGCTGCTTGTTGAACACGCCCAGGATGCCGTTGTGGCGGTCCTGCACGAAAGAGCCGACCTGCTCGGTGGTGTTGACGATCTTGAAGGCATTAGCGGGGGAGGGAAGAGTGGCGAGCACCTCCGCCTTGTCCATGGGCAGATTCACATTACCGAACTGCATCAGGGGATGACCGCAGGCGAGCAAGTGGCTGGCATCCAGGTAAGTCACGGTGCAGGTGGCGGCAATGTTCATGTCGCCACGAACCAGCACGGCGCTGATGGAAGAACCGGGTACCAGCGGCTCAGGCTGCTTTTGATCGGGGCTTACGGAACCGGCACCCATCACGGGCACGATACCGGCAGCATGAAACTGCGGTGCGAAACGCTGGAACGCCTGGCCGCTGAAGCCGCTAAACACCAGCGGCGTTTCAATCGGCGTTAAGTAGTCCTTGTAGCCTGCAGGCGCGGAAGAGACACCAGGCGAGGCCGTCTTGGTGGTCACCTGTGGCGCCTTGGCAGATGCTGGCTGGATGTCATCGGGCTTGCTGCGGTCCAGTTCGCTGATTTCCAGCATTTCCTGGATGGGAGTCACGCCAGCAATGGGCTCTTTGGAAAATTCACCAATACGAAAAGCGAGGGCGCCCACCAGCTTGCCATCAATGTAAACCGGGCTGCCGCTCATGCCGGCAACCACACCCGTATACTCCACCTTGGGGCCGTGCAGGCGCACCAGGATGACGTCGCCCTTGGGACCGTTTACATCCTTGAGAACGCCCAGAACCTCTACTTCCATGGGCTCCGGCTTAGTTCCCTGGAATACGGTGTAAGCGACGCCGTGCATGCCGGCATGGATCTGGCTCAAGGGCAGTATCTTGGTTTTCAGGGACAGGTCGCTGCCAAGAGCGGCGACCGTTAACAGAAACAAGCTGAACACAACCAAGGGCGCAAAATTCTTGTTTTTCATCCAGCAACTCTGCCCGGATAGACTCCGCAAACTGAAGTCTGGAGCCAGGTTTGTAAATGTCGGGGAGGTAGGCCGCCGCGATATCTATCCAAATCGCGTCAGGGTGCATCTATACTAGCACAGAGAGTCTAGTCCCGAGGGATTCATGTTGAGTCTGCCGTCGTCCTGTTCCCCAGGGCAAAGGGCTGCCCCGCGGGCAGTTAGCCTGTTTGCGGTCCTCTGCCTGTTGCTAAGTACCCTGCCGGCGCCAGCCCGGGCACAGTCGCAAGACCAAAGTTCCAGCCAACAGCAACAGAAGCCTACCGAGCAGGCCCCGCCAGAAGCTGGTGGTCCGCAAGGAGATATTGGCCCCATGGCGGTCCCCAAAAAGAAGGAAGAACCGCCTCCGCCGCCCCCGCCGGCGCCCAAGAAGGTTCCCGGGATGCCGGACTACTCCATTCAGGTCAACGTCCCATTGGTTACTTTGGACGTAATGGCCGTTACGAAGGAAGGACAGTTCATTCCCGGCCTGAAAAAGGACAATTTCAAGATCTACGAAGACGGGGTGCAGCAGAATATAACGAACTTCAGCCAGTCTGAGGCGCCCATCACCGCGGTGCTGCTGGTAGAGTTCGCGGCCACCAACTATTCCTTCATGTACGACGCTCTTAACGCGTCCTACTATTTCGCCAATTCACTGAAGCCGAATGATTGGGTAGCGGTAGTTTCGTACGACATGAAGCCTTATATCCTGGTGGACTTCACCCAGGACAAGCGGGCCATCTTCGGAGCGCTGAACCAACTGCGCATTCCCGGCTTCAGCGAAACCAACCTATTCGACGCCCTTTACGACACGCTGGACCGCCTGGACCGCATTCCCGGGCGCAAGGCGATCGTGGTGGTTTCCACGGGGCGCGACACCTTCAGCAAGCTGACGCTGGACCAGATCCTGCAGAAAGTTAAGGCAACGAAGGACGTGACGATTTTTCCGGTCAGCATCGGCTTCATGTGGCGGGAATATGTCGAGTCGCATTACGGGATGAATCCCGACGTGTCCGCCGCCATGATGGATTACCTGCAGGCCGATAACCAGATGCGGACCTTTGCCAAACTCACCGGCGGCAAGGCGTACTTCCCCCGCTTCGAGGGCGAAATGCCGGACATTTATCGCGATGTCGGCGCCTCGCTGCGCAACCAGTACACCATCGCCTATCACCCCACTGACTCGAAACTGGATGGCACCTATCGTAAGCTCAAGGTTGAACTGGTGGCACCGGACGGACAAGCACTGAAGATCCACAACCAAAAAGGTAAAGAGGTGAAATACCAGTTGGTGTATCGCGACGGCTACACAGCGAAACACCAGGTGGAGTAGGTTCAGTTTCGAGTACCTGGTACCCAGTACCTAGTTGCAAGTTGCGAGACACCAGAGCGCCCGGCCAAGAGGCCGGGCGTTTTCGTATTTTCGCCCCATGAACTGAGCCTCGCCGAGGCACATGCGGGAGCGTTTCGTGCTAACGGGATCTCCGCGCCAACGTTTTGACTTAGTCAGACGACTGGGTACCAGGTACTGGGAACCAGGTACTGCGCTCTACATCTTCGGTAGGATCTCCCGCAAAGCCCACTGGATGCGGTTGACGGCGCGGTCAATGTTGGCCACTTCCTTGGCGTGCTCCTGGTTGGCGTGGACTGTGAAAGAGATGACCTGCAGGGCATTGCGGATGTGGTGGTTCATCTGGTCAATGGTTTCCAGCCGCTGCAGGATCAGTTTGCGGCGTCTGCGGCCGGCATCGAGAATCTTGTAAAACAACACGCCCGCGAGCAGGGCAGCCAGGGCGTCGGAAACTTCCACGGTGGCCACGGGCGAGTCGCGGTGGACGAGCAGAATGTAGTCCACCGCCAGGCTGCTGCAGAACACAAATAACGCGAACAACAGCGAGATGACCACCAGGCGTTGCCAGCTGGGCAGCCAGTCATGGCCCAAAGACTTGCCCGAGGCTGTTGGTTCAGGAATATGGACCTGAGTTTGCTGCTGCGGAGGGACATCGGGCTGGCGCCCGGGTAGAACACTGTGCATGGACTAACCCTGAAACTACTCACAATAATTCTACTACTTTGCGAGCCAGAGCTAGTGGATGTGAAAGATTCTGTCCAGCACAAAAAGGAAAGCGACTCCCACGAATACCACCAGCGCCATCTTAACTCCGGGTTCCTTATTGACTTCGGGAATTAGGTCGGAAGCAGCGACGTAGATAGTGACGCCAGCCGATAGAGGCAATCCGGCGCCGACCTGGTGGCGGAACAGGGCCATGGTCAGCACGCCAGCGAGGGTGGCGGCGCCCAGCAATGCCGAGGCGCCCCAGGCGATGCCGCGGCTGCGCCCGCTGGCCAGCATCACCGAGGCTACGGTGAAGCCTTCTGGAATTTTATGCAGAAAGACGGCGATGAAGATGATCCATCCCAGCCAACTGGAGACCAGAAAGCCGGAGGTGATGGCGATGCCGTCAAAAAAAGTATGGATGATCAGGCCGAGCAGGACGGAGATGCCTTTGTGCGCCTGCACAAATTCGGCGGTGTGCGTTTCCGCGCCAAAATGGAAGTGAGGCGTGACTGTGTGCTCAAAAAAATGGATGAGCAAGTAGCCGAGCAGCACCAGAAAGCCGGCGTTGAAGCCGCGCAGTTTGACACTCTCCGGCACCATTTCCACCAGCGCGGTGGCCAGCATGAAGCCAGCCCCCAGAGCAACAAAATACTTGAGATAACGCTGTTCCCAGGGCCGGCGCGCCACCACGGCGCCACCCGCTACGTTGGCGGCGGCAGCTGTAAGGCCGAGCAGGACGCTGAGGGCAATGGCGTGCATTGGGTCGAGGTGAAGACTCGGGATGGCAGGATAACAGCAATCAGTATCGAGTACCCAGTACCTAGTACCTGGTTGAAGCTGGCTAGGCAAATAACCAGGTACTGGGAACTGGGTACCGGGTACTGAGCTTCATCCCGAATGGCGAATATGCATCACGTCGCCATCCTGCACAATGTAATCCTTGCCTTCCAGGCGCAGTGTACCGCGGGCGCGGGCGTTGGCTTCTGAGCCGGCGTCCAGCAGCGCGTCCCAGTGGATGGTCTCGGCGCGTATGAAGTGCTTTTCCAGGTCGGAGTGAATGGCCCCGGCAGCCTCCACGGCGCGCGTGTCGCGGGCGATAGTCCAGGCACGGCACTCGTCTTCACCCACGGTGAAGAAAGAAATCAGGCCCAGCAACTCGTAGGTTTTGCGGACCAGGCGCACCAGGCCGCTTTCCTTTAGGCCGTAGCTGGCGAGGAATTCGGCCGCATCTTCGTCGCTCATTTCCGCCAGTTCGGCTTCCACCTTGCCGCAGACCGCGGTCGCCCCCGCGTTGGGTCGAGAGGCCACTTCGCTTAAGCCGTATTTCGCGATGGCGCCCTCCAGTTCGTTCCCCAAGTGAGGAGTTTCGCTGATGTTGAGAACGTAGAGGATGGGCTTCTCGCTCAGGAACATGAACCCGCGCACGCGCTTCTTGTCCTCGGCGGTCATGGTCATCTCGCGCAGCGGGCGCTCGCTTTCCAGGTGAGCTTTGGCGCGGACCAGCAAGTCGTGCTCGCGCTCCAGTTCCGGCGAGCGCATCTTCTTCAAATCTTTTTCCAGACGTTCCAGCCGCTTCTCCACCTGGCCCAGGTCGCTGAGGATGAGGTCAAAGTCCACATTCTTGATGTCGCGCAGAGGGCTGATTTCGCCCACATGGGGAATCGAGGGATCGGCAAAGGCGCGCACCACGTGGGCAATGGCATCCACGCTGCGAATGTTGGTGACAATGGATTCGCTCAGGCCTTCCTTGGGCCCTGCCGCCGTTTTGCTGGACGCCACCGGCATGGCGGCCACATCCACGTATTCGACGGAAGCATGGATCAGCTTGCGCGGATTGCACATGGCCGCCAGGCGGTCGAGCCGGTCGTCTGGCACCTTGGCCACACCGACGTGAGCTTCGCGCGGGTTGGCAAAAGCGCGCTCCGAGACGTGCGCCTTGGTCAGCATGCGGAACAGCGACGATTTGCCTACCTGTGGCAGGCCGATGATTCCGGTTTTCATAAGAATAAAGTAGTTGGTAGCCGGTAGTTGGGGATGCTGCGGCACCTTCGGCGTGATGGCATCTGCAGCTACCGGCTACCCCATGATAAATGGAGTAGCTGGCGCAGGCAGTGATGCTATGCTGCGGCTGGGCTATGCGTTTCCGATCAGGGTTTCTCATCATTGGCACGCTGGCTGTAGTGCCTGCCGCGTTGTTTGCAGCCGGCCCGAGCTTCCAGGCGGTCAAGAAGAAAGTGGTGGAGCAGCGGCTTGCATCATTTTCCCGCGATAACGCCCAGCGCGAAGCCATTCTCAAAAAGATGTTCACGGACCTGGGCTGCGCCGACCATCTCACCGAAGAACCGGTCGCGCACGTTAAACAGCCCGATCTCATCTGTGTGCTGCCTGGGCAGACGAACCAGACCATTGTCGTGGGAGCCCACTTCGACCACGTGTTAGCAGGAGACGGTGTAGTGGATAACTGGAGCGGAGCCGCGCTGCTGCCCAGCCTCTATCAGGGGTTGCGGGCCGAGCCTCGGCGGCACACGTTCGTCTTCATCGCTTTCACGGGGGAAGAGAAGGGCGAACTGGGCTCGCAAACCTACGTGCGCCGCATGAGTAAGGACGAGGTGGCGCGTACCCAGGCCATGGTCAACATGGATACCTTGGGTTTGGGGCCAACAGAAATGTGGCTCACTCATGCCGACCCTTATCTGGCGGCGGCGCTGAGAGCCGTGGCCAAGTCGCTGAGCTTGCCGCTTGGAGTCGTGAATGTGGATGGGCTCGGAAGCAGCGACTCCGAAGAGTTCGCGCGCCGCAAGATTCCCCGCATCACCATTCATTCAGTGACGCAACAAACCTGGCCGATTCTGCACAGCGCCCAGGACAATATGAAAGCCGTTCATCTGGACGACTATTACGACAGCTACCGGCTGATTGAGGGATATCTGGTGTATCTCGATGGGGCGCTGGATAAAGCAGGAGCCAGTGGGCAGGGTTCCGCGCGTGGATCGAGATCACACTGATGCACGCGAGATGTTCGGCGGCTGACACCTGTGTTCTAGCTGCCGTGCATTACTGAGGAGGGCATGGTGATGGTAGTGGCCGAGCGCGGCTGCACCGCAACACGAGCCGTCAAGTAGATAAGAGCCAGGCCGAGCAGCAGAACAGCGCCTTCCAGGCGCGTGGACCAGACGTGCAGAGCATCGAACTGCAGACGCACGGGATTGTCGGGAGCAACGGCATCAATCTGGCCCACGGACAACCGCAGCGCGTCCATGCGCGGAATGATGGAAAACTGCAGCACGGTAGTAAGAGCCAGCATGATGTATACGAGCACGTTGCGCGCCGCCAGGGGCTGGACCGAAGCGGTGGTCAGGCGAGCATAAGCAAAAGAGGTCACCACGTAGACCAGCCCCGCAAACAGCCCAATCCAATGCAGAGTCTTGAGGGAGCGGGCGACTACGAGCCCCGCCAGATGCGTGTTGGGCAGCAAAGTAAAAAGCGCGGGCGCCACTACGAAAGCGAAGAAGACTATTCCGCCGATCCACACCACCAGCGAGAGCAGCATCAAGAAGCGCAGGAGTGACATAACTTATCTTTCAAGCAGCGGAACCCATTTTACAGGTTTCAAAGTTTCGGGAGTTGAAGGGTAGCGGAGCGCTGTCACACCGGCACCGGCACGGTGTCCACGATTTCCTTCAGCACCTGCTCAGCCTGCTCGGTTTTCTTCAGAGTGGATGAATAAAGCGCGTTGACCACCACGCGGTGAGCAAAAACCGAAACCACCAGCGGCTTAAAGTCTTCCGGGGTGCAGAAGCTGCGGCCTTCCACGCAGGCGAGCGCCTGGGCGGCGCGATAGAGCATGAGGGCGCCGCGCGGAGAAACGCCCAGGGAGAGATATTCGGATTCGCGCGTGCGCTTCACAATTTCCAGTGTGTAGTTGACCAGCGACTCATCCACCTGCACGCGCATGACTTCCTGCTGAATTGCTATCACATCGGCGCCGCTGAGAATGGGCCGCATCTCGTCGAGGCGGGCCGCGCCGGCTTGCGACCGCAGGATGGCGCGCTCGCTGTCGCCTTCGGGATAGCTCATGCGGACTCGCATCAAAAAGCGATCCATCTGCGATTCTGGCAGTGGGTAAGTGCCGTGGTGCTCTACCGGATTCTGGGTGGCAATGACCAGGAATGGCTGCGGGAGGGGATAGGCACGGCCGTCCACCGTGACCTGGCCTTCGTTCATGGCTTCCAGCAGGGCGGACTGAGTTTTGGGCGTGGTGCGGTTGATTTCGTCTGCCAGCAGAACGTTGGTAAAGACGGGCCCGTGGCGGAACTCGAACTTCTGCTCCATGGCGGAATAAATGGAGATGCCGAGCACGTCGCTGGGCAGCATGTCGCTGGTGAACTGGACACGCTGGAAGGTGCAGTCCAGGCCGCGGGCCAGTGCCTGGGCCAGCGTGGTTTTGCCCACACCCGGCACGCCTTCAATGAGCAGGTGGCCGCGGGCAAAAATGGTCACCAGGGCGAGCCGCACAACTTCATCCTTGCCGCGGATGATGTTGCGCAAAGCGTTCTCAAGTTGCGCCGCGCGCGAGATGGTGGCCGCCGGGGTGGACATGGAAATTCGATTTTACTATGCAGGCAGCGGGTTGCTGAGGTTACTTCCGGGTAGCCGCAGCAAGTAGTCAGGAGTCAGTTGTCAGGAGTCGGCACGGTACGTGGCTGCCAGGCGGAGTCTTAGCTTTGGACGCCGATTTCGGCTTCAGGTTGACCTCCCCTTGCCCCGGGCCTACCATGCTGGCACTTCGCACAATCACAGGCGGAGACGCAAGAAGTTGCGTCTCTACAGGAATGGAGGCGGGATGGCAAGCTATGTCTCCAAAAGAAGTACGCTTCTGAGCACAATCCGGCTTTTGACGGCGGTGATCGTGCTCACCGGGGCGGTGCTGGGTCAAACGGATGCGGGCAGGAGCGCCGCGACCGAGCCGAAGAACCCACTGGCCGGAAATCTCCAGGCCATCCAGGAAGGCCGCAGCCAGTTTCGTTTTAATTGCTCGATGTGCCACGGCGTGGAGGCCCAGGGCACGCAGAAGGCGCCCAGCCTGACCACCGGCCGCTGGGCGCACGGCGGCAGCGATGGCGAATTGTTCCGTACCATTCAGCATGGCGTTCCGGGAACCCTCATGCCTGCCCAGGAAAGCATTCTCACCGAGACCGAAACCTGGCAAGTGATTTCCTATCTGCGCAGCCTGCAGAAGCCGGCGACGCTGGCGGGCGATGCCGCGCGCGGCAGGGGAGTCTTTATTGGCGATGGCAACTGTCTTTCTTGCCACATGGTGAACGGCCACGGCGGGCGCCTGGGGCCGGACCTCTCGCGGGTGGGCGCGGAGCGCTCTGCCGCGTACCTGGCCGAATCCATCCGCCAGCCCAGCGCCCACTTGGCCGAGGGCATCACTGAGCCCAACAAAGATCTGGCGCAGAAATATCAGACCGTGGAGGTCATTACCGCGGAGGGAAAGAGAATCGTGGGAGTGGCTCTGAGCGAAGACACCTTCTCGCTGCAGATGATGGGCATGGACCAGCAACTGCACCTGTTCGTGAAATCGGAAGTTCGGGAAGTAGTTCACAAACCAAGATCGTTGATGCCGCCGTATCCGCCGGAGATGCTCAGCGATAGGGCACTGCAAGACCTGGTCGCGTATCTGGCCGGCCTGCGAGGGCAGCAATGAAGAACAAACTTCTGATGCTCATGATGATCGTCGCGCTGGGGCTGATAGTACAGGCGCAAGTTACTTACGAACGGTTGCTGAAGGCGCCCGTGGCAGAACCACAGAACTGGCTGACCGTCAGCGGCGGATACAACGGGCAGCGCTTCAGCCCGCTGCAGCAAATCAATACTGGCAATGTGCAGGAACTTGCGCCGCAGTGGATTTTACAGACCGGCGTTATGGGCAAGTTTGAAGCTACGCCGCTGGTGGTGGATGGGGTGATGTACGTGACGGCGCAGGAGGACACAGCTTTTGCCGTGGACGCGCGCACCGGCCGGCCCATCTGGAAATATGTGCGGGCGGTGCCGGAGGATGTGCAGCCCTGCTGCGGCCATGTGAATCGCGGGTTCGCCATGCTGGGCGATAGGCTCTTCCTGGCTACGCTGGACGCACACGTAGTGGCATTGGATAGTCGCACCGGGAACGTGATCTGGGACACCGAAGCCGCCGATTACCGCCAGGGATACACCTTCACAGTGGCGCCGCTGGCGGTGAAAGATAAGATCATCGTTGGGGTGTCGGGCGGCGAGTATGGGGTGCGCGGTTTCATTGACGCTTACGATGCTGGCACGGGCAAGCGCGCCTGGCGTTTCTATACCGTGCCTCACCCGGGCGAACCCGGTTTCGACACCTGGAAAGGCGATGGCTGGAAGCGTGGCGGCGCGCCCGCCTGGATAACTGGCTCCTACGATCCGGAACTGAACCTGGTGTACTGGGCCACCGGGAATCCTTCGCCTTCCAACTACGGCGGAGACCGCGCGGGCGACAATCTCTACAGCAACTCGGTGCTGGCGCTGGATGCTGATACGGGCAAGCTGAAGTGGTACTTCCAGTTCACGCCTCATGATCTGCATGACTGGGACGCTACTGAGGTGCCGGTTCTGCTGAATGCGATGCTGGACGGCAAGCCGCGCAAGCTGCTAGTGCACGCCAACCGCAATGGATTTTTCTACGTGCTGGACCGCAGCAATGGGAAATTTCTGTTCGCCAAAGCGTTCGCACAACAAACGTGGGCGAAGGGAATCCGGCCGGACGGCCGGCCGGAACTGCTGTCGGGAAGCGATCCCACGGCGGAAGGGGCCAAAGTCTGTCCGGGAGCGATCGGCGCCACCAATTTTATGTCGCCGTCGTATAGCCCTCAGACCGGGCTCTTTTATGTTAACGTCCGCGAGCAGTGCGACATTTTCACTACTGCGCCGCAAGTCTTCCACGCCGGCAGGGCGTTCCTGGGCAGCGCTTACAGCATGGACGCCGACGAGAAGGACTGGGGAGCGCTGCGCGCCATTGAGCCCACAACCGGCGAGATCAAGTGGGAATTCAAGCACCATTCGGCGCCTTGGGCGGGAACGCTGGCGACGGCGGGAGGGCTGGTGTTTGCTGGCGACATTGAGGGCAACCTGATCGCCTTCGACGCGCACACCGGCAAAGCGCTGTGGCATTTTGAAACCGGCTCCGCGCTGTACGCCTCTCCCATGACCTATTCACTGAATGGCCGGCAGTACGTGGCCATCGCATCCGGGCAGGCGCTGGTCAGTTTTGCGCTGCCACAGCGAATGTTTTCGAAGAAAGAAAGCGGCCGGTAGCAGGCGGAAGGCAGTTCTCAGTTCCCATCTTCGCAAGTTTGCGGGCGAGGGCGCCCGCGCCGCGAGAACGCCTTGAAGTAACAATAACAATCAACAAATCCAGCCCATCTGCTTACCCGGCTGGTATCTCCCAATTCCCTGGACCACCATGCATTGAGAACTGACCACTGACACCTGCCGCACCTAGCCGTTTGGGTGATGTGCGCCCATACTGCCTGCCGCCATGATGGAAGTCGTCGTAGCGACGATAAGTTCTAACCAGGAGACTTACATGGCAGCAAGCAAAGCAGGGTGGGCGGAATTTTCCGAGGATCTGGCACGAGTTGCAGAGGCAGCCGGGCAAACGGTGGTGGCGCTGCAACCGAAAGATGCGCATGCCGCCAGTGGGGTCATATGGCAGAAGGGAGTAGTGGTGGCGGCCAATCATGCCGCCCGCGGCGATGAGCTGGCAGTCATCCTGCCCGGCGGAAAATCTGCCGTTGCTCGCACAAAAGGACGCGACCCAAGCACGGATTTGGCCATCTTTAGCCTGGAGGGGGACGAAGGGACAAGCGTGGCCGCGCTGGGTGACGCCAAACAGCTTCGCATTGGTCACCTGGTACTGGCCCTGGCGCGTACCCGCCGCGGTAATTTGACCGGGAGCGCGGGCATCATCTCGGGCCTGATGGAGGAGTGGCAGACCTGGCAGGGTGGGCAGATTGACCGCTTCATCCGGCCTGACCTGACCCTCTATCGCGGTTATTCCGGCGGTCCGCTGGTGAACGCGCAGGGAGAGGTGGTAGGAATCAACACCAGCGGACTGAGACGGGGCACGCCGGTCACGATTCCCAGCAGCACAGTTACGCGGGTTGTGAACGAATTGCTGGCGAAGGGGCACGTCGAGCGTCCTTACCTGGGCGTGGCCCTGCAACCGGTCGCGCTGCCTGAGGAGATGAGCACCAGGCTCAACCTGGGCAGCCGTCACGGCCTGCTTGTGGTCCACGCGGAGAGCGATGGGCCGGCAGCGGCCGCAGGGCTGATGCTGGGAGACGTCGTGATCGAAATTGGCGGCAAGCCGATTGCCCATACTCACAATCTGCGGGCGCTACTGGGCAAGGAGCGGGTCGGCGAGCGAGTCGCCATCAGCATCGTGCGCAGCGGTGAAAGGAAGGAAATTCCGGTGACGCTGGGAGACCGTTTCGGACGATGACGCTTAAAGCGGCGGCAGCACGGGCCTCGCGGCTGCTGATTCTCACCGAATCAGCCGAGCGCGGCCGTGTGCTCCGCGCGAAAGTGTTGGAAGAAGATGGCGAGCCGGCAGATGTTTCAACCGCCGACTTGGGCGGAGTTCTGCGCCAAGCGCGAGCCGGCACGGTGGTCATCATTGACTTGGATGATAACCAGAGGGAAATTGCAAGCAGCATTACTGAGCTCGGCGCTGCAGTGGTGCTGCTCACCGACAATGCAGAGGGCGGCTGGGTAGGGCAATTGTTGTCAGCGGGAGCCAGAAGCGTGTTGCGCCGCGACTGCAGCGGGCGGCAACTCGCGGCGGCAGTGCAGGCCGCGGCCGCGGGTTTGACCGCGCTTGAGCCGGAGACGGTGCAAGCGTTGTCGCGCCCGCCGCTGGAGACGATAGAACTGGAGCCCGGTGAAGAGGAACTGACGCCGCGCGAAACCGAGGTTTTGCGCATGATGACCGCTGGCCTCAGCAACCGCGAGATTGCTTCCGCCCTGGGCATTTCCGAGCACACGGTGAAATTCCATATCACCTCGATTTTCGGCAAGCTGGGCACTTCGAGTCGCACGGAAGCGGTGACCGAAGGCATCCGCCGGGGTCTGGTTCTGCTTTGACATCACTGGTAACGAATTGGAGGAACTATGAAGATTGCGGTACTGGGGGCGGGCAATGTGGGTGGCGCGTTGGGAAAACTGTGGGCTGGGCACGGGCACGAGGTTCGCTTTGGTGTGCCTGACCCAGGCTCGGAGAAGATAAAGGCGCTGCTGGCAAGCACAGGAGCGAAGGCCCAGGCAGGCAGCAACCGTGAAGCCGCCGGTGCCAGCGAAGTAGTGGTGTTGTCGGTCCCGTGGCCGGCGGCAGAGCAAGCTATTCACGATTGCGGAGATCTCAAATCCAAGGTGGTGATTGACTGCACCAATCCTCTGCGTTCGGATTTGAAGGGATTGGCAGTGGGCACCACCACCTCGGCGGCCGAGCAGGTAGCCGCTTGGTCGGCGGCTAAGGTGGTAAAAGCCTTCAATACGATTGGAGCCGGCGACTATGGCAACGCTGAATTTTCCGGCACGCGTGCTGACGGGTTCTATTGCGGCGATGATGATGCGGCGAAAGGCAAGGTGAAGCCGCTGATCGCTGATATTGGCCTCAACCCCGTGGACGTGGGCCCTTTGCGTAACGCACGCCTTCTGGAGCCCTTGGCCATGTTGTGGATTGACCTGGCTGTTAACCAGAAGTGGGGGTCGAATCACGCGTTCAAACTGTTGCGACGGTGAGAGAACCGGGAGTCAGGAGTCGGGAGTCGGTTTGAACAATGTGGTTTGGAAGGGCACAGCCTGCCCGGAGCGAAGCCGAAGGGGCTTCACCCGTGCCACCATGCGCGGCCCGAAAATGCGGGCTTTAGCCCCTGAGGGTCGTTTCTCGTAGCTGGCGCGGTCAATCTCTAATCGCAGGAGCCTCGTAGTGTCGCTAACGACCACTGTTGGCGGTCGCAAGGAAACCGGAAGAGTCGAGGCTTTCTCTGATGGCGTCTTCGCCATCGCCATGACGCTGCTGGTGCTGAACGTCAAGGTTCCGACCACAAACCAGCCCGGTCAACTGGGAAGCCTGCTCTGGCAGCAGTGGCCTTCGTATCTGGCCTTTGTCATCAGCTTCGCGTTTATAGGCATCATGTGGGTAAATCATCACCGGCTGTTTGTGCACATCCGGCGAATTGACCACACGCTGCTGGTTCTTAATGGCGCTCTGCTGCTGGGCGTGACAGCGGTTCCGTTTCCCACCGCGGTTCTGGCGCAGTACCTGGGTAAGCCGGACGAAAAGGCTGCCACCATGCTCTACAACGGCACCTATGTCGTGGTGGCCATATTCTTCAACGTGCTCTGGCGTTATGCCGCTTCTGGACACCGCCTGCTGGGAGACGAGGTGGATGAGGCCGAGGTAAACAGAATCACGCGTCAGTACGCGTTTGGGCCGCTGCTTTACCTGGCGTGCTTTGTGCTCGCTTATGTCAATGTGGCGGCGAGCCTGTCGCTGAATGTGGCCCTGGCGATCTTCTTTGCTCTACCCCCGACTACTATGACCCGGGCGAAAGCACAGAAAACCGGGAGTCAGGAGTCGGTGGTCAGGAGTCAGCAGTCGCGTCGTTAACGACCATTTTGTACCTAAAACGAAACCGGCGGCTTTCGCCGCCAGCTAAAAACTATCAATTCCGGAACCCTGCCCCACGAACTACCAACTACCGCCTTACTGCAAGAACTCTGCCGGCCGGCCGGTCAGGCGCTCAATCCGCTTGGCAATGGGCGGGTGGGTGGAGAACAGGCTCCCGAAATTCATGCCCAGCAGTGGCTGCACAATAAACAGATGCGCGGTTGAGGGGGTCGCTGCCATGGGCAAGCGCCGGGAATAGGCGTCCAGCTTTCGCAGCGCGCTAGCGAGCGCATAAGGATTGCCAGTGAAGTGGGCGCCGGTGGAGTCGGCCTCATACTCGCGTGAACGCGAGACTGCCAGCTGGATCAGCATAGCGGCGAACGGCGCCAGTATAAGCATGAATAAGGCGCCAAGGCCGCCACCTTCGCGGTCGTTGTCACGCCCGCCGAAGCCGCCAAATAGCCCTGCCCAGTATCCCATGCGCGCCAGCATGGTGATGGCGCCGGCCAGGGTGGCGGCGATGGAGCTGATCAGGATGTCGCGGTTCCGTACGTGGCCCAGCTCGTGGGCCAGCACGCCTTCCAGTTCCTCATCATTCAGCAAGTCCAGAATGCCCTGCGTGACCGCGACCGAGGCATGGGAGGGGTTGCGCCCGGTGGCGAAGGCGTTGGGCGACTCGGTCGGAATCACAAAAATCTTTGGCATGGGCAGGCCCACGCGCTGAGTCAGACGCTCGACCACTCCATATACCCGTGGCAGTTGCTCCCGCGTAACCGGCTGGGCCCGGTACATGGCCAGAGCGATCTTGTCGGAGTAGAAGTAGGAAACGAAGTTCATGACCACGGCGATGCCCAGAGCCACGATCATGCCGTTTTGTCCGCCAAAGTATTCCCCAAGGAAGATCAGGACAAGGGTCAGGGCGGTTAGAAGTAATGCGGTTTTGAAGGCATTTCCCATAAGACACGCTTTCCCGTAACCACTATGTATGTAGATGCTACGCCCAGGCCCAGGATTCGGGGAAGCGGAGGCCGGAAGTGGCTGGAAATGTGCCAGTTAGGGAGGTGGGCATTTGGTCCCTAAAAAACGACCTCCCGCCCTTTCAGACGGGAGGATCGTGCAGGAGAGGAGAGGAGCTACGCTGCGAAATCGCGATGACGGCGCCGGTTGCGGCGGCGAGTGACGTTGTCGTCCGTCATGCCGGCGGTGGCGGCAATAGCCATGCCTTGGCTGCGAAAGTAGATGGACGGCCACTCGTCGGTGAAACCAAGCAAGTTGGGCAGGGAGGTCACCACACCAGCAAAGCCAGTGTCAAGTTTGAGGTGTGTCGGGAAACTGATGACACCGGCGACGCCGCCCGGGTAGTCGGTGAGCATGGAATTGGCGACTTCATTGATACCGCAAGCCAGCGCGGCGATGGCGGCTCGCTTGTGCCGCTTCCACATCAGCCCAGTCATGAGGAAGAACCCGCCCGCGGTCGCGTAATCAATGATGGCGTGAGTCTTAGGGGAAATTACTTTTGGCAGACGATTGCTGAGAGCGCGAACGCCGATTTCGGCGAGGGCCATGACTAACCTCCATTTCTCTCCCAGATGCAGGGCGATGGATTGGAGTTGGCGCTGGAAAAGTCCACAACGCCGAGGTGGCAACAAACATTGACGCAGAGGTCGCAGAGAAAAGAAAGTAGCTGGTAGCTAGCAGTTAGCAATGGGTGTTTCTGTACCCTGCCAACCAAGGCTTAAAAACCTGACTCCTGAACCGCGGACACCAGCACCCCAGCCAAAGTTCCGAGAAAAGTTGCTGAACGTCACCGAGTCCTCTGGGAGCGCTCCACAGAACCGCAGTGTCTACATGGGCAGGAGGCGAAGGAGCCTCCGCCCATGTTTGAAGACAGTCTGATCGAATCCGCCGGTGTACTGAAAACAAAACGGCCGGCGGCGACCGCGGTGTCGCTGCTGCTGCAATCCCTGCTGGTAGCGGGTATGGCAACCCTGCCGCTGCTCTACACGGAGGCCCTGCCTAAAGTCACATCCTGGGTTACCCTCGGTCCACCTCCGGGCGCTCCTGCACCGGCTCGGCCACAAGTGGCGCGGCGAGCCGCGACCACACGCGACAGCGACATGGTGGGGCAGAGATTGCGCGAGCCTCAGACGATCCCGACGAGGGTTGCCGTGATTAACGAGAGCGCAGCACCGCTGCCTGAAATTCCATTCACTGGGCCCGGAGTTCCAGGAGGCACCGGCCGCATAGAGTTCAATCCTTTGAACGCAATCGTCAACCTGACGCCGCCAGCGCCCGTTCCCCGGCCCACGGTTTCGGCTCCGCTGCGAATTTCAGAAGGGGTGGCGCAAGGTTTTCTGGTGCACCAGGTCAAACCGATATATCCGCCGCTGGCACGCCAGGCGCGCATTCAGGGTGCAGTGCTCCTGCAGGCGATTATCGGGAAAGACGGCAGCATCGAAAACCTGCGCCTGGTGAGCGGCCATCCCATGCTGGCCCCGGCCGCGATTGAGGCTGTCAGACAGTGGCGGTACCGTCCCTACACCCTTAACCGCGAACCGGTTGAGGTGCAGACGGAGATCACGGTGAACTTCGTGCTGGGAGGATAGGCGTAGCTGGCGTCATGCTGAGGGCCTTCCGGCCCGAAGCATCTCGCGTGCACTACCACGATTTTCAACTCTGCACGCTAGATGCTTCGGCGCTCAAGCGCCTCAGCATGACGCCTGCAGGGGTTTTGACTACTGCTTTTTGCGTGTCAACGCTCGGTGCAGGGTCTGGTCGAGAGCTGCCTTGGCCTTTTCGTATTCTGCCGCCGAAATCTTCTCCTGCTGGCGCTCGATTTCAAGCTGGAAGAGTTCTTCCTTCAGCGCCTGCAACAGCATGCTGGAGTGATCCTGCGCGGGTGCGGGAGCAGCCGCAGCCGTGCTCGCAGGCGCGATGGCAGCTGTGCGCGTAACAGTGGGCCGAGTACCGCCGGTGCCGGCAGATTTGCCACTACCATCGCCGGCGCGGGCTGCGGTGGCACGCGCGGGCGCGGGAAGGCTGGTTTGGCGTGTCACCATGTAGATGGCGCCGAAACCCAGCATG
>DASSQB010000463.1:0-2878 GCA_035702725.1 Terriglobales bacterium
CCGGCGATGTCGCGCGCGGCGTCGAATCCCGCCCCGCCCAGCATGCGCTGCAGTTGATCGCGAACGTTGCGCTCAAAGGTGGAAAATGGCGTGCCCATAAGCTCCCAGCGCCCGGCCCGGTACTGCGCTTTGCGCGGCAGCCCCGGCCTGCATGGGCAGCGCAGCATGAAGAGCACCATCGGCTCCTCCGGTTCGTGCGGGAATTCGTACTTGCCCATGCTGACCGGAAAATCCAGCTTGGTCAGCGAATGGTATGCCCCAGGCGCTACGATCTGCTGCGTGCCCAGCTTGGCGAATGGCTTCCAGTTGCGCAGCGCCACGTGGGTGTAGATGAACGGCTCCTTCACGTCATAGTGCAGCGCTGCTTTCTGCTTTTCGGGCAGTTCCGGGCACAAGAACGGAATCATCATGTTGTAGCAGGCCAGAATGCACCTGCCGGCGCGCACGGTCAGCAGCTTGCCTCCCCGCACGTAGTCAACTTCCACTTCCTGCGCCCGCTCTGGCGTCCCGTTGTGGCGGGCCCTCACGACTGTGCTGTTCAAGCGCAGCCGTACCGGAGCTCCTGCCCGGTCCAGGCGGCTGTAGTCGGCGCGCGCCGTCACGATGTCATCCATTGTGTGTCCGGGAATACTGCCGGAAATCAGCGCCCGCACCAGCAAGCGCGCAATAGAAGCGTTGCCGTCGGGGAAATGGAAGATGTACGGATCCTGGTCATGTGGCTCGCCCAGCCCTAGCCCATCGAACCCGGCATACTTGAAGGACTCGTAATCGTCGGGATTTTCGAAGCAGGAAAGCGCCGAAACCGCCTCAATGCCCACCGCGAACAAGTCGTGAGGAAACTTCTGAAAGAAGGGCAGCGCCTGCGGGCTCACCTTGCAATATCTGGTCAGGAACTCGGCATAGCTGATCTTCGCCAGCTCCGCACGCTTTTCCGCCGGCGACATCCCCGCGAGGTAATCAGTTCTTTCCGTGTACACGCGCTCAATGTCGCGCCTGGCGATTTCAGAAAGCGGCGTCTGGGCCAGAAATTCCTTCCAGGGCAGCGCGTTCATGCCCACGACCAGCCGATCTCCGCCAAAGGTCTCTCGGTCGAAGAAGCAGGCGGTCTGCAGGTGGGAATAAATTTTGCTGTCGTAGTCGCGGTAGAACTCCTGCAGGTTGATGCCCAGTTCCGCGAGCAGTCCTTTGGCCACCTTGCTGTATTCGGACGGATTGTCAATGGACTGCGTGCCGCCGTTGCACAGCAGCAGGCGCTTGCCCACGCGGAACTCGTTGCGCTTGGCGTGGCCGCCAAAATCGTCGTGGTTCTCGAGAATGAGGATGCGCGCGTTGCTGCCTGCGGCCTGGCGATAGAAGTACGCCGCCGCCAGCCCGCTGATGCCCCCGCCTACGATGACCAGATCGTATTTCTCGCCCGTGTCTTCGGGCTTGCCCGCCCTCTCCCAGAAGGTGCCGTCGCGCAGCCGGTGCGCTACCTCAAAACTGCCTGGATGATTGCCGCGCATCCCCAGCAACGCCGGCGGATAATACTCGGGGTTCTTCTCCGGCGCAGAGCCTTCCTTACCTGCCTGGGTTGCGCCGAGCCAGGGCGCTCCGGCCGTCAGAATGGAGCCGCCGATCGCCAGCGCGACTCCATCCAGAAAGTCGCGCCGCGTAATCTTGCGATGCATTCCCAGTTCGCGGTCGCGAGCTGCGTCATTTTCCATAGAGTCTCAATTAACCACAGAGGACACAGAGAGCACAGAGTTATTCAAGATTGATGATTGACGAATTGTTCCTAATGCAGCGAACGGTTTGTTCTCCGTGGAATCATTAAATTGATTTCTCTGTGTGCTCTGTGTCCTCTGTGGTTGAGAAGGGTTAATGCCCCAGCAACTCCGCCACCGCGCGGTGCGCCTCATCCATCGCTTTGTCGGTATAAGCGGCAGCCGCGGCATCGGAGTTAGCAATCGTGATGCGCCCGAAGCGTTGGCGCCCGATCTCGCACGGCGACTGCCCCGGCGCCCAGTCCGGGTCCCACAGCGGGTTGTATTCGTAGGCGTAACCGTGGGGCCAGCGATTCACGGTAATCGCTGCAATGTCGCGCGCCGGCTCAAATCCCCCGCCGCCCAGCACCCGTCCCAACTGGTCGCGGATATTGCGCTCGAAGGTTGAAAAAGGCGTCGAGAGCAGGTCATACCGCCCCGCCGTCTGCTGCGCCCGCGCCGACATGCCCGGCGAGCACGGTGTCCGCGTCATGCGCACCAGCATCGGCTCCTGTGGCGTACTGGGAAACTTGTAGCCTCCAATGCTGGTGGGGTAATCCAGGCTCATGGAAGAGTGGTACATTCCCGGACAGAACGCCCGCTGCAGCCCCAGCTTCTCAAACGCAGTCCAGTTCCGGATCGCTGCCGTGGTGTACACCAGCGGCACCTTGTTGCCGTAGTGCAGCGCTTTCTTCTGCGGCTCCGGCATTTCTTCGCACAAGTACGGAATCATCATGTTCCAGCAGGCCAGCACCACCCCGCCGCCGCGCACCGTATAGGCCTTGCCCTGCAGGGCGTAAGTGACCTCCACTTCTTTTGCAGAAGCGGGCTCGCCCACGTGTCGCACCTGTACTGCCGTGCTGTTCAGACGAATGCGAATCGCCGAATTGGCCTGGTCCAGCCGGCTGTAGTCCACCTTGGCCGTAACCACGTCCTCCGCATCACGTCCCGGCACTGACCCGGGCAAAAGCGAACGTACCAGCAAGCGCGCAATCGAAGCATTGCCATCTGGATAATGAAAATGGTACGGCTTCTGGTCGGGCGTGGCGGCCCCGCGTGCCGTGAAGCTCAGCCTGCCTTCGGGTACGCGCCGCAGCTTCATGCCCTGAAACCCCGGGAAGTAGAGCGCCCAG
>DASSQB010000464.1:0-2332 GCA_035702725.1 Terriglobales bacterium
AAGATAATGTGGCAATTTTCGCAGGTGATCGATGGAATCACCAAAGCATGCGAAGAGCTGGAGGTTCCCATCACCGGCGGAAACGTCAGCTTCTACAACGAAACCCTGGGCGAGGCAATTTATCCCACGCCGGTGCTGGGCGTGGTCGGCATCCTGGAAGATGTGGACCGAGCTACCTGGCCCCACTTCCGCGAGCCTGGCCGGAGCGTGCTGTTGCTGCGCGGCTCCGAGCCTGGCGACCTCACCGATGCCCAGGCCGAGTTCGGCTCTTCCGAGTACGCCAAGGAGATCCTGGGCGAGCTCTGGGGTTTTCCCCCGGCGCTGGAACTGGAGAAAGAAGCTGCCCTGCAGAAATGCCTGGTCGAGGCGATTCAGGCGAGCCTGGTCGAGTCCGCCCACGATATCTCCGAGGGCGGCCTGGCCGTCACCGCGGCCGAATGTGGCTTCCGCAACGGGGTGGGCGCGCGCCTGGACCTGACGGCAAACGGCCTCCCTGCCGAATGTGTGCTCTTCGGCGAAGATGCCAGCCGGGTGGTCATCTCCTGCGACCCGCAACAGGTTCCGCGAATCCAACAATTAGTAAAAAAATTCGGGGTCGCAGCCGACGTCATCGGCGCTACAATCGCTGACAATCTGGAAATCATGGTGGACGGCAAGCCGGTGGTGTCGGCTTCCGTAGCGGAGTTGCGGGAATCCTGGGCTACGGCCTTGGAGCGCGCCCTGCATACCGAAACCGAGGAACGCCTGGTGCCGGCGGTGATACAGAAGAGCTGAATTCTGACCGCGAGACGCCGAGTGCGCAGAGATTTTTGGGGTTGCTTAAAGCTAACAGCTAAGAGCCAGAGGCCAAGATGCCCGATAAATTCAAGGACGAATGCGGCGTAGTTGCCATCTACGCTCATCCTGAAGCGGAGACCCTGGCCTACCTCGGCTTGCACGCCCTGCAGCACCGCGGCCAGGAATCGGCCGGCATCGCCAGCTCTGATGGCGTGAACATCCGCGTGCACAAGGCCATGGGCTTGGTGGCTGACATCTTCACGGAAGAGGTTCTGGCCAAGCTGCGCGGCTCGCTGGGCATCGGTCACACCCGCTACTCCACGGCCGGCGACTCCGCGTTGATGAACGCGCAGCCTATTATGGCGCGCTCCCACAAGGGCACCATCGCGCTGGCTCACAACGGCAACCTGGTCAACGCGCTGGAAATCCGCACCCGGCTGGAAACCCAGGGCTCCATTTTCCACACCAACAGCGATACCGAAGTGATCGTCCACCTGATGGCGCAATCCCGTGAGCACACGCTGCCGGAAGCCATCGCCGATGCCCTGCGCCAGGTGGAAGGCGCCTTTTCCCTGGTCATGGTTACGCCTGACCGCATCCTGGCCGCCCGCGACCCCCGCGGCTTTCGGCCCCTTGCCATGGGGCGCATTATCGGCGCGGGCCCCGACCGGCAGGACACTATTGTTTTCGCTTCCGAAACGTGCGCATTTGACCTGATCGGCGCCAAGTACGAGCGCGAGGTCAAGCCGGGCGAAATGGTGGTGGTAGGCCCGGAGGGTGTCTCATCGAAGTTCTATGCCCCTGCTCAGCCCCAGTCGGCGTGCATCTTCGAGCACGTGTATTTTTCGCGGCCCGATAGCCTGGTTTTTGGCCGCCCCGTGGAAATCAGCCGCGAGCAACTGGGCCGCACCCTGGCGCGGGAGGCGCCTGCCGATGCCGACATTGTGGTGCCGGTGCCTGACTCCGGCGTCAGCGCCGCCATGGGCTACGCTGCCGAAAGCGGCATCCCCTTCCGCTTCGGCCTGATCCGCAACCACTACGTAGGCCGCACTTTCATCGAGCCCCAGCAGCACGTACGCGACTTCGGAGTGAAGCTAAAGCTCAATCCCGTGCGCAGCGTGCTGCAGGGCAAGCGCGTAGTGCTGATTGACGACTCCATCGTGCGCGGCACCACCAGCCGCAAGATTGTGCGCATGATCCGCCAGGCCGGCGCCAGCGAGGTGCACATGCGCATCTCCTGCCCGCCCACCATTTCTCCTTGCTTCTACGGCGTGGACACGCCCTCCAAGCGCCAGCTCATCGCGGCCAACAAGTCGGTGGACGAGATCTGCGAATATATTGGCGCTGATTCGCTTGCCTATCTTTCGGTGGAGGGCCTCAGGCAGGCCTGCGGCGAAGGCGAGAAGACCACCTACTGCACCGCCTGCTACACCGGCAAGTACCCCACCGATTGGGTGGACGTCGAAGAAATCCAGCCCGCCAGCGCCAAATCCGACTAACCCAAGACGGTCCTTAAATTCTTTCCCATCGCGTTGGTGTGGCTGGGGTGAAGGCG
>DASSQB010000465.1:0-7621 GCA_035702725.1 Terriglobales bacterium
CCGAACACCACGTTTCCTCGTGGTCAATCATCTAACAACTGCGGAGAGAGGACTGCATATCGGCAGCATGCAACAGCAACGCCTTCAGCGACTCAGGCTGGTGAACTCGGCCATCGGATTTGTACTTTGCGGCTTTGCCGCCTCTCTGCTGGCTATTCTTTTCTGGAACAGCCACTATCAAATTCTGGCGCCAATTCTTTTTACTTTTGTCGTAGTGGCTGTGGCTATTCGCTTCGGCAGAGTGGTAGGCATTCTGGGAACTCTGTTTGGAGCAGCGCTGTTCGCCATCTGGTTTTACCCTCCCTTCGGAAGCTTGCGCGTAAGCAGCCAGCAAGCGCGCGGCAGCCTGCATGCGCTGCTGCTCGGCGGGTTGGTGCTCTCGTATCTTCTGGGCGCGGCGTGAGTGGCGTCCCTACGGGACTCGAATTCTTCCCGATGCAATCGCCCAGGACTTCCGTCCTGGGCTTTACTATGACGCCCCAGGGGGCTGGATCGAGGCTTCACAAGCCGTTTGCTTCGGCTCTTTAACTATTTTCGCGGTTCAAGGTTCACTCTTCCAGAGAAGCTCTGATTAAGTACGGAGCAACCTTGAAACCTTGAAACCGTGAAACTTTGAAACCTGAAACCTTGAAACCTGAAACTTCGAACCTCATTTCGGCTTTCTCTGTTTCTTTCTCTGTGCCTGTGTGGTGAAAAAATAACTCAGCGAGAGCGCAGGCACGCCTTGGCGGCGAAGTATCCGCACATGCCGTGCACGCCGGGACCGGGGAAGGTTGAGGAAGAGCACAGGTAGACGCGCCAGGGCGAAGAGGTGGCCGGCCGCGAGGTCATGCGCAGGAACATCTGCCGAAACTCCATGCTGCCCCCGCTGATATCCCCGCCGATCAGGTTTGCGTTATGTGCTTCCAGTTCGGCGGGCGGCATCACCGAACGCGCCAGAATCAGTTTCTGAAACCCTGGAGCAAAGCGCTCGATCTGGGCTTCGATGCGCGGCCGCATGTCCTCCCGTGAGCCGTTGGGCACGTGGCAGTAGCTCCAAGCCGTGTGTCGGCCGGCAGGGGCCCTCGAGGGATCGAACAGGGTGTGTTGCGCCAGCAGCACAAAGGGGCGCTCGGGGTGCTCCCCGTGCCAGGTGGCACGCTCTGCGGTAGCGATTTCGTCCAGGGTGCCGCCCAGGTGCACAGTGCCGGCGCCACGGCATTCCTCAGCTTTCCACGGAATCGGCCCGCTCAGCGCCCAATCCACCTTGTAAGCCGCCATGCCATAGCGGTAGCGCTTCAGGCGGCGGCGCAAGGCAGGTGGGAGTTCCGTGCCGCCGATATTCAGCAACTGGCGTGGCGTGATGTCGCACAACACATCGGCGCCGCGTGGCAGTTCCTTCAGCGAGGTCACTCGCGCCCCGGTGCGAATCTCCACTCCAAGCGACCGCGCGTAAGCAGCCAGGGCGTTGGCGATCATCTGCGAGCCGCCGCGGGGAAAAGGCCAGCCCACAGCGTGGCCGGCAATGCCCAGGGCCAGGGCGACGGCGGAGGTGCCCAGGTATTCCAGCGGCAGCATGGCATGCGCGCCCAGCCCGGCAAATAATGCGCGCGCAGGTTGCGTGCGAAAGCGGCGGCGCGTCAGGCGGGTGATGGGCTGCAAGGCATCCCATCCCAGCCGCGTCAGCAGCCAGGGATGGCGCGGAAGACGGGGCGAGAGCACAAGGCCCAGCATTTCGTCCCAGTGCTGGACCGCGGAATTCATCAGCCGGCGATAGCTGGCGGCGTCCTCGCCCAAACGGGTGGCGGTCTCCTCCGCCGAGCGCGCCAGGACGGCGGCGCTCCCATCATCCAGTGGGTGAGCCAGCGGAATGGCGGGGTGTGCCCACTCCAGCCCGAATTTTTCCAGGGGAAAGGTGCGGAACACGGGCGAGCCGATGCCCAGGGGATGGATGGCGGAGCAGACATCGTTCACGAAGCCCGGCAGGGTAAGCTGGGCGGAACGCGAGCCGCCGCCAATGGTCTGTTCCGCTTCGTAAACAGTGACGCGGCACCCGGCCTGGGCGAGGATGATGGCGGCGGTCAGGCCGTTGGGCCCGCTGCCCACCACGATCGCGGGCCGTGAGCGTGCGCTACCCAGGCTGGTGCCGCCCGTTGTCATCCCCCGCTACACCCCCGGTTCTGCATGATACCAACCGCTGCCCAGTTCGATGTTGCCGCAGCCCTCGCGCAAGCTGCATGCTGGGGCTACCATACAGGCATGGAGCGCGAGCGGTTCGTCGAACTGATGGAGGAGGCGCTGCAGGAGCTGCCCGCCATGTTTCGCGACAAGCTGGAAAACCTGGCCATCATGGTGGAGGATGAGCCGGAGGGGCAGGTGCGGCTTCGCCATGGCCCGCGCGGCGGCCCCAGGCGTCTGCTGCTGGGTATCTTCCAGGGCATTCCGGCGACGCAGAAAAGCGTATGGGACATTGTGACCGCGCCCAACCGCATTGTGCTGTACCAGAAAAATATCGAAGCCGTGTGCCGCAACGACGAGGAGATTCGCGAACAGGTGCGCAAGACGGTGATGCACGAGGTAGGCCACTATTTCGGCATGAGCGAAGAGCAGCTCCGGCAGGCGGGGCTGGCATGAGGTTCACCAGCACCCTGCTTCTGGCATTCACAGCGGCCATGATCCTGGTGCACCTGACCAGCGGGCGTCTTTTGCGGCGTGCCTGGAGAGCGGAAGCCCCGGGCTGGCTGAGCGTGCTCAACATCTTCCGCTTTGAAGGGATCTACTACCTGGCGCTGATGGTTTACGCAGTGTCGCAGCGGGGGCGGTTTCTGCTGCTTCCGCTGCTGGTTATGGCCGCTTTGCATGTGGCCGGCTGGGCCATGGCGGAGCGGCGACGCGACTGGCTGGCAGACGCGGGAGGGGAAGCGACGAGAGCGCGCATTCTTGCCGGCGTGCAGGTTTTCGATCTAGCCGAAACGGTGGTGCTGGCTTATATCGGCTGGGTCTTAGTCCGAGCGATTTTCAGCCGTCCCTAAAGGGACTGGATCTCTGTGCCGCAGGAACCCGCCACTGAAGTGGCGGGCTACTCTCATGTCGTCCCTCCGGGACGCAAATGCGGACATGGGTGCAGGTATTTCTCTGCCACGATGCACCGATTCGCGCAGCACAGAAGCAAAAGGCGCAGGAGCCTGGCTCCTGCGCCCATAAGCATATCCGCGGTGAATCCGGTTTAGCTGTCGCCGCGCTTTTTCAGCGTCGGCCGGCCATCGTCCTTCTTCTGATCATCGGGGCCAGTGGTGCGGCGTAGCGTCGGCCGGTTGTCTTTCGGGTTCTGGATCTTGTGGCGGTTCTCGACAGCCGCCAGCCGCGCCTTCACATCCTCAAATTCGGAGGTATCTTCGACGTATTCCGGCCGCGGTGGCAGCAGGTGTGCGATTTCCGCCTGTGACTTCTCGATTCTGTCCGGCGTCTGCGGATGCGTGCTGAAGGCTTTGGCGAGGAATCCCGGTTTCTTCTTCTCTTGCGCCTTCAACTTTTCAAAGAATGATATGAACGACTGGGGGTCGTACCCCGACTTGTAGAGATACTGCAGCCCCAGGTAATCGGCTTCAGCCTCGAATCCGCGGGAGAAGCGCAGGAAGGTCAGGGGCAACGCCACACTGGCTGCGCTGTATACCCCATAACCCAGGCCGCCGCCCACGAAAATCAAGGGAATGGAGGCCAGGTTCGCCAACTGGCCGCGGGTCTGCTCGCGGGCGGCATGGCAGGCGGCCACGTGGGCGATCTCATGCGCCATAACGCCCGCCAGTTCAGCTTCATTGTCGGCCGCCAGTACCAAGCCCGAATTGACGTAGAAAAAGCCACCCGGCAACGCGAACGCATTGACTTCGTCGGAATCAATCACCTTGATGGTGAAGGGCACTTTGGCGTCGGAGTTGCGCACCAGGTTCTGGCCAATGCGGTTGACGTATTCGGTGACAACCGGATCGTTGATGAGCTTTACGCTGGATTCCACTTGGGCGGCGAACTGCTTGCCCATCTGCACCTGCTTTTCAATGCTGTACCAGTTGCCCACGCCTTCGCCGCAACCCACATTGCGGTTGCCAATGGCGGAAATGTCGCGCAGGCTGCCATCATGGTAGGTCTTAACGGTGGACTCACTGGCGGCCGCGAAGGAATACGTGCTGAACACGAAAACCAGGGCCGTAACCAGAGAAATTGCACGGCGAATCATAAATGTACCCCTGCTGAGTGCAAGCCCCTGACCTGCGCCCAGAATGTAACCAGTGGCCGGTGTTCAGCTGGTCCTCAACCTGTTTAGAGGCGGACCCGCTTCACGGTAGTTGTCCGCCAGCCCCTTTCTGCCCTATCCATACCGGTTTTGGTTTGGTTTGTAGGAATCCAGGGCAGCTTGTTAAGGGCGACTATACCCCTCTGCCGGAACCCAGTCCAGCGGTGGAAGTAACCGCTTTCCGAGGGTTGGCTGCTGACCCCGGCGGTTACTTATTAGACGGATGAAAGGGCTCACCGGGGCAGAAAATTTTCCGCCGCAATTCTTTCCCGGCGTAGAGGTTAAGGGCAACTCAGACCGGCTGCCGAGGCAACACAACTCATGCGTCATGGGTTGGATAACGGAAGAATATTCGCGGCGCCCGGCGGCGCAGCCCTCGCAAGCTTCTGACCAAGCGCGCCAGCACGCGGTGGCTAACCTATGGCTGGAACTGCGCGAGGGAATGCAGTCGGACGTCAACGAATATAACCGCTGGGGCGGCGCCGCCATTTTCGACGCCACCGGCCAGCAGCAGGCTGCGGTCTCCGATCACGCCACTGGTTTGCAGGTCCGTATCCAGGCTGACCTTCCTGACCGTCATTTGCGCTACGAGTTCGAAGCTACGCGGGAAAGCGTGCCTGCTCCTGACGGCGGCTTTTTCTCCATCCGTATTTCTGCTGCCGGCAAGGCGGAGCTATTTTCCGCCGATCAGCCCTTGACCTGCGAACAGGCGCGCCGGGTCCTGCTTCAGCCCGTGCTCTTCCCCAGCGACACTTCCACCCCGCTGCGGCAGTCCGCGTGAACTATCCTGATCGGCCCACCGCATGACCTCCGTGCCCCATAGCGCCGAGCTGGCCGTTTTACTTCCCGCCGCGCTGGGTTTCCTTCGCAACGGGGTATTTATCGCCATCATTGCCAACGGGCTGATCGGTATTTCCCTGGTCTGGGACAAGGTGCTGCTCCGGCAGCCGGAAACCACGAACCTGGTCTCCTACGTGTTTTGGCTGGGTGCGATCAGCATCTTCGGATTGCTGCTGGCACCCTTTGGCTTCCACTGGCCGAAGCTCTCCAGCTGCTTCTTGGCGTTTGCCACTGGAATACTCCACCTGGCTGCGGTGTGGTTCTATTATGCCGCCCTGAAACGCGGCGAAGCTTCTCAGACCCTGGCTGTCATGGGCGGCTTCTCCCCGGTGGCCACCGCCCTTATAGCCATTCCAGTGCTGCGGCACCCTTACCTTTCCCATGGCCATCTGCTGGCGTTCGCCCTGCTGGTAGCCGGCGGATTCGTGATGTTCCTTTCGGAAAAGCTGAACGTGCGGAGGATTCTGCCCGACATCCTGCTGGCCTCCGGCCTGTTTGGGCTGGTTAACGTGCAGCAGAAGGTGGTGTTTGACAACACCAACTTCGTAAGCGGGTACGTGATCTTTACGTTGGGCACATTTGCCGGCGCCATGCTGCTGCTGGTGCGCCCGGCGTGGAGACGGCAAATTTTCATTGATTCCGAAAAGGCTGAGCCCCGCAGCCGCTTCTGGTATTTCGTGAACCGCTTTGTCTCCGGAGTGGGCTCGTTTCTGATTTTTTATGCCATTGATCTGGCGCATCCCGCCGTGGTGGATGCCATCTCTGGGGTGCGCTACGCCATCATCTTCCTCGGCGCCTACGGCCTGACCCGGCTATATCCGCGCTGGCTGCAGGAGAATTTTCGTGGTTGGACCCTGACGGGCAAGGCCCTGGCTACATTGCTCATTGTGGCCGGGCTGGTGTTTCTGGGCCTGAGCAGCAAAGGCCAGGATTCCGGCCCCGCTGCCCGCCTGTTTCCACCGTACCCTTCGAGCGCCGAAACTTTTGCAACGTTGAAACTTTGAAACCGCCCTAAAACGAAATCAGCATCACCCCAATGGCCACCAGGGACGCCCCCGCCCAGCGTTTCCACCCTACTTCTTCTCCCAGCAGATACTTGGCCAGCGCCGTTTCCAGCAGATAGCTGGAGGCGGTGGCGGGGATCGCAAAGCTCAGCTTGGCGATGGAGAGCAGGTCCATGAGGGCAAAGAAGGAGATGGCCATGGCCACGATGCCGGTGATGATGTAGAGATTGCGCGACAGCTGCCAAAGCAACCGCCCCAGTCCGCGAACCGTGAAGTCGTTCACCTCGCCATGGCGCTTCATGCCGGCGGTGGTGAGCAGGTCGCCCACCGTGCCCGGGCCCACGATCAACGCCACCAGGAGCCAGCGCATCATTCCTCCGCCAGTCCTCCGGTTTCGTCGGTCGTGCTGGGGAAGGTTTCGCCCACAAACACCGCTCCCATGGTGATCAGGACAATGCCTGCCCAGCGCAGGGCCGACACTTGTTCCGCCAGGAAGAATTTCCCCAGCAGAGCGCTGAGGATATACGAAGTCGAGGTCACGGTAATGACATAGCTCAAATCCGCCCAACTGAGCAGCGCGAGGCGGAAGATGAGCCAGGCAATCAGCAGCACCACCCCGGAGACCACCCAGGGATTTGCAAAGGCTTGCAGGTAGGGACCGGGCTGCCAGGTTACCAACTGCCCCACCTCCTGCATGCCTTTGCCGAGAGCGTAATTGCCCACGGCATTGCTTACCACCACCACCGTGGTGATGGCAGCGGTCTTGGTGATGAACCGGGAAATCATTGGCCCACTTGTTGGCGGGGGAAATCTTCTCAGTTTGACGTGCAACGAACAACTCTAAGATGCTCGATCAGGCAAGCGGGATTCCGCGTGCGGCCCGCAGAGTCAGGAGGTAGGCAGCAGCGAGCAGGAAACCAGCGGAACCGGGTATACTCTTGCGGAAGTCTTGCCCATGCCGTCGTTCCGGGTGTCAGCAAGCCCGGCAACCCATAAAGAGAATTTCGAATTTAATCTGGGCCCCCTTTTCACTCCTTCCACGGCCAATTTTATCTGTCCGTGCAACCTCAACCCACAGCAGAACCCGAAGGAAAAATCCGTGAAACAGAAAAATCTTTGGTAGTGAAGGAGCAGCCTAATGGCAAAGAAACAGATGCATGCTAACCCCGCCAGCAGACCCAGCGCCCAGCCCCGCCTTCATCAGCGCGCCCGCGAAATCCAGCCCTATGGAACGGTCAACCACGCCCTTCCGCTTGAGCTTGAGGAGCCGGTACGCCTGGAAATGACGGAGCAGCTCAACCAGTTACTTGCCGATACCATGACCCTGCGCGACCTGTACAAGAAATCGCATTGGCAGGTTGCCGGCCCAACTTTCTATCAGCTGCACCTATTGTTCGACAAGCATTACGACGAGCAGGTAGAGCTGGTGGATGCGATTGCGGAACGGATCCAGTTGCTGGGCGGCGTCAGCCTGGCCATGGCCGCGGATGTGGCTGAAATCACCCAAATC
>DASSQB010000466.1:0-4658 GCA_035702725.1 Terriglobales bacterium
ACGGCATTCCGCGCGCCTGCTCCGGCGACATGTAGGCTACTGTGCCCACAAACTCTCCCGGAGCGGTTAGGTCAGAGCCGGTCGTGCCTTGAGTTAAGGTGACCGAGCCAGCCAGCGCTTGGGGCAGTGTTCGCGGCGCGGCCGTGAATTTCGCCAGGCCAAAATCCAGAATCTTCAGCTGCCCGCGTTCGGTTACAAACAGGTTTGCGGGTTTGATATCGCGGTGAACTATTCCCTGGGAATGAGCGTACTCCAGGCCTTGGGAGGCCTGAATGCCGAATTCGAGAATGTCAGCTGTGGTCAGTGACCGCGTTTGCAGGCGATGCTTAAGCGTCTGCCCTTCCAGTAGTTCCATGACGATAAATGGCCGGCCTTCGAACTCGCCTACATCGTGCACGATGCAGATGTTGGGGTGGTTCAAACACGAGGCTGCGCGCGCCTCCTGCAGGAAGCGTTCTAAAGCCGAGTGAGTGCCTGACTGGCCCTCAGGAAGGAACTTCAGCGCTATTCCCCGGCCCAGCCGGAGGTCCTGCCCGGCGTAGACCACTCCCATGCCACCGCCGCCCAGCTTCTGCAGGATGCGATAGTGAGAAACCGTCTGGCCCAGCAGGGGGTCGCCAGGCTGGTCCTTGCCGTCCTGGAGGCGGGTGGCCTCGGCCGGTTGGGGGCGAATATCAGACATGGGCGGCTAGTTTACCCCAAGTGTCCGAGTATTATGGCCTACTCCCCTTGCAACTGACCAGCCTCAACCGGTCCCCCACGCAGCCAACTCCATTGCGGGCGGTGGCGAGTTGAGCGCGTTTCGCCCTGGGACACCGCCGTCAGTCCGTTGGCGGAAGTTGAAACAGCGGAAGATGGGCGAGCTTGACGCAATGTTGGAGCACATCCGGGCTATGCGTGACCTATTGGAGCAACAGGGGAAGTGTCGCTGCACTGCTCTGGAGGAATGCGGAAAGAAGATGTTTGAGAAGCAGTGCCAAAAACCGTAGCGCTGGTCAAGACCGATAACTTGGGTACTGGCGGAGAGGGGGGGATTCGAACCCCCGATACAGGTTTTGGCCCGTATAACGGTTTAGCAAACCGCCGCCTTCAGCCACTCGGCCACCTCTCCGGGGTTTGCCGTCAACAGTTTACCACGTTGCCTCAATTGAACTTGTCGCACCTCTGTCGCACTATCCATTTTGAACCGCCTACTCCAGTTGGACATAGCGGCAGCAATGTTCCTGAATCGAAGGTCTGCTCCGTGCGGGGCCAGCCACAACGTGCCCGGCACGAATGTCGAACTGCAAGCCATGTAACGAGCGCTGAGCAGTCACCACGGAGTAGCGCAAAATCGCTTTGCACCTCTTTATCGCCGGTGCGTGGGCCTCGATGGTTTCTTCCTAACGGTGCTTTTGCCGCTGCGTGAAGCCTTCATGCACCCCGCAAAGTAAGAGTATCTCTGAATATAATCGAAAAGATGGCCACTGCTGCCGAGAAGGACGTAAGCCGCCGAATCGAAGAACTGCGCGAGCAGATCCGCTACCACGAGCACCGCTATTACGTGCTCGACGATCCTGAACTGAGCGACGCCGATTTCGACCGTCTCATGCGGGAACTGAAGAAGCTGGAGGCGGAGCACCCCGAGCTGATCACGCCCGATTCGCCCACGCAACGTGTCGGCGGCAAGCCCCGCGAAGGCTTCGTAAAAGTGCCGCACTCCTCGGCCATGCTCTCGCTGGACAACGCCTACAACGAGCAGGAGTTGCGCGACTGGGAGCGGCGGGTGCATGAGCTCAGCGGCCGCAACACCGTGGACTACGTCTGCGAACTGAAGTTGGATGGGCTTTCCATGGCGCTGCGCTATGCCCCCGACCAGCAGGACCATGGCAGCTCGCGGCTGGTGCAGGGGCTGACACGCGGCGACGGCTCTATCGGCGAAGAAGTGACAGCCAATGTGAAGACCATCCGCTCGGTGCCGCTGTTCATTCCAGCCGCAACGCTGAAGAAGGCCGGGCTGCAGCCGGAGTTCGAAGTTCGCGGCGAAGTCATCATGCCAACCAAATCTTTTGAGCGCATGAATGAAGAGCGCGAGCGACTGGGCCTTTCAAAATTCGCCAACCCGCGCAATGCCGGCGCTGGCGCGGTGCGTGTGCTCGATCCCAACATCACCGCCCAGCGCCGCCTCGACTTCTACGCCTACTTTCTCCTGACCGACGGTCGCATGTTCATGCCCCGTCAGTCCGAGGCCCTGGAAGCCCTGCAGACGGCGGGGTTCAAGGTGAACCCCAACTGGCGGCGCGCTCAGAATGGCGAACAAGTCTGGAAATTCATCAACAGCTGGGAGCCCAAGCGCGACTCGCTGCCTTACGAAATTGACGGTGTGGTGGTGAAGGTGGACGAAACCCGCCTGCAGCGGGAACTGGGCTACACCGGCAAGGCGCCACGCTGGGCCGTCGCCTACAAGTACGCGGCACGTTCCGGAATCACCAAGATCGAGGACATCCGGGTGCAAGTGGGGCGCACCGGCAAGCTCACGCCCGTGGCCTGGCTGCAGCCGGTTGCCATCGGCGGAACCACCGTCACGCGCGCCACCCTGCACAATGCCGACGAAATTGAGCGACTGGGCGTCAAGATCGGCGATTGGGTGGAAGTGGAGCGCGGCGGCGATGTTATCCCCAAAGTTACGCGCGTGCTCGACGACAAAGAGCACCCGCGCGGCCACCAGCAGTTCCACATGCCCGAGCGCTGCCCGGAGTGCGGCGGCCACGTGGTGCGCGTGGAGGGCGAAGCCGACCACCGCTGCGTGAACGCCAACTGCCCGGCAAAACTGCGCGAGACCATTCTGCATTTCGCCTCGCGCGGGGTGATGAACATTGAGGGCATGGGAGACGCCCTGGTGAACCAGCTCACCGATCGCGGCCTGGTGAAGAGCGTGGCCGACATTTACCAGCTCAGCAAGCAGGACCTGCTGGGGCTGGAGCGCATGGGCGATAAATCGGCGCAGAACGTGCTCCACGAAATCGAGAACTCGCGCAAACTGCCGCTGGAACGGGTGATCTACGGTTTGGGTATTCGCTTTGTGGGCGAGCGCACAGCCGAGTTCCTCGCCCAGCACTTCGGCTCGCTCGACGCGCTCATGAAGGCGAGCGTTGAGGAACTGCAGGAGGTCAACGAGGTTGGGCCGCGAGTTGGCCAGAGCATTTACGATTTCTTCCAGGAGCCCAGGAACCGGGAATTGGTGGAGCGGCTGCGCAAGGCAGGGCTGACCTTTACCGGCAAGAAGCGGGAACGCGGCACTAAGCTAGCAGGCAAAACCTTCGTGCTCACCGGCACGCTGGCCAAGCACAGTCGCGACGAGGCCAAGAAGATGATTGAAGATGCCGGCGGGAAAGTGACCGGCTCAGTAAGCAAGAAGACCGACTACGTGGTGGCCGGAGCGGATCCTGGCTCCAAGCTCGACAAGGCGCGGGAACTGGGCGTGAACGTGCTCGGCGAGGAAGACCTGCTGCAGCTGCTGGGAAAGTGAACTTCCCCGCCACAGATGAACGCGGATGAACACGGGATAAATCAAGCGAAGTCCGAGAACGGATTGCAATTGCGGTAGCCGTACCGTTTCACAAGCCCTCATGCTTCTTATCCGGATCATCCGCGTAAATCCGCGGCGAAGAAGTTACGCCACGTCGCGCTTCTTCTCCGGCGCGGGCGCGCATTGCGGACAACTGGCTTGAATGTCCACGCGGTTGCGCCGCAGATGTTCCCGGAACGCCGGCCAGCGGGAGCTCAGGGGATCATCACCGTAAGCCGCGTTCTGCGCGCGGTCAACGGTGCCGCTGGGATGTTCTGTCAGCTTGCCGCCACCCGGCATGGGCGAGGTGAACTTGTCGTGGATGGGCTCCGGGTAAAGCTCGGCCGCGGTAAGTTCGCGGTCGCGCGCCGGCGTCGTAGATGCCTGCGAGCCGGCAGTCTCGGCCGGAGTCACATTGCGATCGGAACCGTGATGATGCTGCACCGGACTATCGTGCCAGCCCTTGTCATACGCATCCTGGAAGCTCTTCCATTTCTCGTCTGATTCCAGGTGCTTCTCGTCGTAGGCGGGAAACTCCTTGATCTGCTGCTTGGTCACGCCCACAACGAAGTCGCCGGGACTCTTGGCGTAGGAAAAAATGCGATCTGCCGGGACCAAAAACTTGTGGCTCTTGAGCCAGCCGCCGCTGTCCACCACGGCATACTGTACTTCGCCGGTGCCGTGGTCAAGGATAACGTCGTCCAGTTTGCCGATCTTCTCGTCTTCCAGTCCGTAAACGGTTGCGCCGCGTACATCCTCGGCGAGGGGTAACTTGAAATTACTCAGAGTGCCATAGTGCGCCATGAATGTTTCTCCTCCTTGGTCTGCTCCCTTGGTTAGGATGCGGCGGGGAGCGGCGGTGTAAGCCAGAAGGGAACCCTCAACCCCTGGAGGTTCCAGGTACTGGAAGCTGACTTCCGATATCATCGGGAAGCATGAGCGGAACCGCAGCCACGGTGCTGCCCTTCGAAGAAGCTCGAGCCCGCGTAGAGGAATGCGCCAGGAGCGTGGCGGCAACTGAGCCGGAGCCAGTGGACCTGGCGCGCGCGGGCGGAAGGGTGCTGGCGGAGGCGCTGGTGGCCGACCGCGACTTTCCGCCCTTTCCACGCTC
>DASSQB010000467.1:0-3839 GCA_035702725.1 Terriglobales bacterium
CACGCGGCCCATCACCCAGAAATAGCCGTCTTTGTCTTTGCGGGCGCCGTCGCCGGTGAAATAGATGTTGGGAATCTCCGACCAATACTGCTTCACGTAACGGTCGGGATCGCCGTAGATGGTGCGCAGCATGGCCGGCCATGGCTTCTTAATCACCAGGTAGCCTCCGGAGCCTTCGGGCACGGGTTGGCCATCGCGTGTGACCACGTCGGCGGCCACCCCCGGAAACGGCCGCGTGGCCGAGCCCGGCTTGGCTGCAATGGCACCCGGCAGCGGCGTAATCATGATCATGCCGGTTTCCGTCTGCCACCATGTATCCACAATGGGGCAGCGATTGTGCCCGATGACGTCGCGATACCACATCCAGGCTTCCGGGTTGATGGGCTCGCCCACCGTGCCCAGCAGGCGCAGGCTGTCGAGCCTGTGTTTGCGAGGCCACTGCTCACCCCACTTGATGAAGGTGCGGATGGCGGTGGGCGCGGTGTAGAACACGCTCACCTTGTGCCGGTCAATAATGCGCCAGAAGCGGTCAGGCTCGGGATGGTTGGGCGCGCCTTCGTACATCAGGCTCGTAGCGCCGTTCTGCAGGGGCCCGTAAATGATGTAGCTGTGGCCAGTCACCCAGCCGATATCGGCGGTGCACCAGTAAGTGTCTTCCTCTTTCAGATCGAACACCCACTTGGTGGTGATATAGGTGCCCACCGAGTAGCCGCCGGTGGTGTGCACCACGCCTTTGGGCTTGCCCGTGGTTCCGGAGGTGTAAAGGATGTAGAGCGGATGCTCGGCGTCCAGCGGCTCAGCCGGGCAGGAATTGCCGTTCTCTGCGGCCATCAACTCGTGCCACCAATGGTCGCGTCCGGGCTCCATGTGAATGTGATGGCCGGTGCGCTGGTAAACGATGACGTGCTTGATGGAGGGGCAGGCCGGCAGCGCCTCGTCCACGGCTTTCTTCAGGTGGACCTCCGAGCCGCGGCGATAGGCGCCGTCCTGGGTAATTACCGCTACGGCCTGCGCGTCGGTGATGCGGTCCACTAGCGCGTTGGCGGAGAAACCGCCGAAGACCACCGAGTGCACCGCGCCGATGCGGGCACAGGCCAGCATGGTGACGGGTAGCTCCGGCACCATGCCCATGTAGATGGCGACGCGGTCGCCCTTCTTAATTCCCAGGGATTTGAGCACGTTGGCAAATTTCTGCACCTCGACGTGCAGTTGCTGGTAGGTGAGGGTGCGCAGGTCGCCGGGTTCGCCCTCCCAGATGATGGCCGCCTTGTTCTTGCGCCAGGTTTCGACGTGGCGATCCAAGCAATTATAGGAAAGGTTGAGTTGTCCACCCACAAACCATTTAGCCCAGGGCGCTTTCCACTCCAGAACTTTGTCCCAGGGTTTGAACCAGTGCAGCTCGCGGGCAATGTTGCCCCAGAAGGTCTCGGGGTCGCGCTCAGCCTCGGCGTAGAGGCGCTCGTAGTCGCCCAGACTCTTAATGTGTGCCTGGTGGCTGAACTCGGTCGCCGGCGCAAAGCTGCGGCTTTCCTGCAACACGGAATCAATGCTGGCCTGCTGGGTTGCGGTCTCGTGAGCCATGGGTCTCCTTAGGGATAAGCGCTCAGCATTCAGCAATCAGCATTCAGCCCATAAAGCTCGGCTAGAAAGGCGGTCGCGGGCTGCGTGCTAATTGTTGGTTGAATGCTCGTTGTTGCCCTACTGCCGGGCCGTCGCCCCGGCGATAGGCGAAATAGTACAACGCGGAGGGTGGGTTTTGCAGACCCTTCAAGGTTGAGCTAACAATGGATGCGCTCAATCAGAAGGCGATTCGCGACTGCGACGACCTATCTCTTCGGTCAGAGCAGCCGCTCGTCACCGAAACCGTATGCTTCAACAGGTTGTGATGCGGCTGGCGAGCCGGGATATTTCTCGGCAAACATAGTCCACACCATGGTGTCGTAGAGGGCGCCGCCGCCCGGATGGGGACGGCGGAGGGTGGCTTCGTGGATGTAGCTCAATTTGCGGGGTACGGCCGCGCTAGCGCCGTTGCCGACAACGACGTGGATTTCCACCCGCGCAACTTTATCTACCTCGAAGGCCACCCGGGTCAGTGCAGCGGAGAATTCCGTGGCAATACCTTTCCCCGTGCTATCGGCGCGGACCCAGTAGCCGATCTCGCGGGCGTCGGGACCAACGCGATTGTGCAGTCCCGTGCCACCCAGCACGCGAGCCTCCGCCAGGTCAAATACGCCATAGATAAAGTCCAGGTTCAGATCGAAGTCGCCGCGCCAGCGCCGGATGCGCTCCAATTTTCGCTCCAGAGGCTCAGGCTCATTGGCTGCCCAGGGCAGCCAGCGCCGCAGATGCTCGACGCTGCTGTCAACCGCTTCCTTGAGCCTGGCGGCGTCCTGTGGTTGCCAGCAGCGGATCAGCAGGCGTGGCGTGAGAATGCGATAGGCAGGACCCATGGCGGAGGATTATGAGGCGCGCAGCAGGTGAGTCGCAAGGCTGTGCTCCGAATTTTCCGCCGCGTTTCGAGAGAGAGCACATGGTCCTGCTTCACAGGCGTACCCATGCTTCAGCCGTCCCTCACGGGACTTGACGTCCGTTCTCGCTCTTTTCCCCGCCAGTAAACTGGCGGCCTACTCTCATATGGTCTCTACGAGACCAGTCAAGCAAAAGCTAGCTGCTCCTCCGCTGATGCGTGCTTCCAGGCATCGAAAACGGGAGCTCACGGCGTCCCATACAATGCGCGGTATACGGCGGCGTTGCGCACGATGGCCTGCACATACTCGCGGGTCTCCGTGAAAGGAATGGACTCTACGAATTCGGGCGGATCTTTGAAGTTGCCATTGGAGACCCAGTCCTGCACCCGGTCACTGCCGGCGTTGTAGGCCGCCAGGGCATATTCCAGATTGCCGTTGTAGTGGTCGAGCAGCTCGCGAAAATATCGAGTTCCCAGCTGAAGATTAATATTAGGCACCAGCAGCATGCTGGCGGAATAGCGGCGCACATGCTGCTGGCGGGCGAGTGTCCTGCCCACGGGGGGCAGCAGTTGCATCAGGCCCCAAGCGTTGGCATGGGAAACGGCGCCGGGATTGAATTCCGATTCCTGGCGAATGAGGGCCGCCACCAGGAAGGGATCCAGGCGGTTGCGTAAAGCATTCTTCTTCAGTTCCGTCCAGTAAGGACGCGGAAAGAGTGCCTGCCAGTAAGACCGCGGCATGGCCGAGAGCTCATAAGAAAAATAATCGGGCGCGAGATGCTTGACCATTTCGATGGCCAGGTTGTATTGCCCCGCGTCCTGATAGAGTGACACGATCTTGTCGGTTGCCCAGGTAGCCGGCCCCTGGGGAGCAGCCGCGGCTTGCAGTTCACGTACCGCGAAGGTGACGAAGCCGCCGTTCTGCAGCAGCAAAGCTTTCTCGATACGCACATTGTCGGGTGGTTCTTCCTCTTCACCCAGTTTGGGCGGCAAGCTGGCGGGCGGAATTTTTTCCAGCAGCGGATCTGGCGTGGGATCGCCGTCGCTGCCGATCTCCTTCATGCGTTCCCGCGCCAGGCCGGCGTAGTAGTAGCTGGAAAAGCGGTCCATCACCTTCTGGTAGTAAGCGCGCGCCTTGCCCAGGTCATGACCCTGCTCGGCCACGCGGGCGCGCCAATAGAGCGCGGCCGGGACCTCGGGCGAGCCGGGATAGCGCGCAATCTGCTCTTCGATCTCCTTCTTGGCTTCATCGGCCCGGTTCTGCCGCAGATTCAGCCATGCAGCCTTCCAGTGGGCATAATGAGCGCGCGGACTGTCGGGGAAGCGCTGGTCCAGTTCGCGGTAGAAATCTATGGCCTTGTCGTAATCGCGC
>DASSQB010000468.1:0-6879 GCA_035702725.1 Terriglobales bacterium
TGAGCGGCGTGCCCACTATACGTGTCTTTGAGGCGCTGGCCTGCGGCATTCCATTGTTGTGCGCGCCTTGGGCCGACACAGAAGGCCTGTTTCGCCCTGGGGAGGACTACCTGTGCGTCCCTGATGGGCGCGCCATGACAGCGGAACTGCGCCGCCTTATTTCCGATTCTGCCGCGCGGGAGCAAATGGCTTCCCGCGGCCTGGAAACCGTTCAGACACGCCACACCTGCGCTCATCGTGCGCGCCAATTTCTGGACATCTGCGAGGAACTGGGAAAATGAAAATCTTCGTCTTCGGGTCCAGCCTGACTTCGTCGTACTGGAACGGAGCCGCGACGTACTATCGCGGCATTTATAAGAACCTGCATGGGCTGGGTCACGAGATCACCTTTGCCGAACCTGACATTTACAACCGCCAGAAGAACCGCGATGCCGGCGAAATTGATTACGCTGAGGTGGTGGTCTACTCCACCCCCCGCGACCTGGATCGCATGCTGGCGCGCGCCTGCGACGCCGACTTGGTCATCAAGCACAGCGGTGTTGGCGCCGATGACGAATTGCTGGAGCGCGAAGTGCTGCGCTGCCGCTGCTGCGGCACGCGCGCTGCTTTCTGGGACGTGGACGCGCCCGCCACGCTGGCGCGCGCGGAAGCCAACCCGCACGATCCTTTCCTGGCGCTGATTCCGCAATATGACTACATCTTCACCTACGGCGGCGGGCCGCCGGTGGTCGAGCGTTACCAGCAGTTGGGAGCAAGAAACTGCTATCCCATTTACAACGCGCTGGAGCCGGAAACCCATCATCCCGTGCAACCGGATCAGGAACTGGCGTGCGACCTGGTGTTCGTCGCCCACCGCCTGCCTGATCGTGAGCGGCGAGTGGAAGAGTTTTTTCTGCGCGCGGCCCAACTGGCCCCGGACCTCTCATTCATTCTGGGCGGGGAAGGCTGGGCCGGAAAACCCTTGCCGCGCAACGTGCGCTGGATAGGCCACGTCGGCACCCACGACCACAATCGCGTGAACTGCTCGGCACGCATGGTGCTGAACGTCAATCGCGAATCCATGGCCGCCGTGGGCTTTTCTCCTCCCACCCGCGTCTTCGAAGCGGCGGGCGCGGGCGCCTGCCTGATCACTGACGCGTGGGCTGGCGTCGAAGCATTTTTTGAGCCGGGAGAGGAAATCCTCATCGCCTCTAATGCCGAGGAGATTGTGCGCCTGCTGCGCTCACTCGACCGGGCCCAGAGCGCGCAGATCGGTGCCGCCATGCGTGCCCGCGCTCTTCGCGATCACACTTATGCCTTACGCGCCCAGCAGGTGGACGCAATCCTGCGCTCGGCAGAGAAGCAGAGCGCATTGCCGCAACCTCGCAGTACCGTAGCCGCGTGAACTGGAGAAGCGAACTTGAAGATCGTTATCTTTGGTCTTTCCATCACCTCAGCCTGGGGTAACGGCCACGCTACCACTTTTCGTTCCCTGGTACGGGCCCTGCCCGGCCGTGGTCACAAGATTGTTTTCTTTGAGAAAGACCTGGAGTGGTACGCCTCCAACCGCGATCTGCCCGACCCGCCCTTCTGCGAAATGCGCATCTTCCAGAGCTGGAAGGAAATCCTGCCGCAGGTCCGCCGGGAATTGAGGGGTTGCGATGTGGCCATGGTGGGCTCGTATTTCCCCCACGGCATTGCTGCCATTGACGCGATGCTGGATTCGCCCGCCCCGGTCAAGTCGTTCTATGACATAGACACCCCGGTAACCGTCGCGCAATTGCGCGACACCGGCACAACCGACTACCTGCGAGCCGACCAGATTACCGGCTTCAATCTGTACTTCAGCTTCACCGGCGGACCCATGCTGCAGGAACTGGAGCTGGATCTTGGGGCGCAGCGAGCAGTTCCGCTCTATTGCTCCGTAGATGCGGAGGAGTATCGCGCCTGGCCGGTGCACAAGCGCTACCAGTCCGACATGAGTTACATGGGCACCTATGCGCCCGACCGCCAGCCTAAGATTCAAGAGCTGTTTTGTGAGCCGGCGCGTCGCTTGCCGCAGCAGAGCTTTCTGCTGGCCGGGCCGCAGTACCCGCCCAACCTGCGCTGGCCAGCCAATGTGCGCCGCATTCGCCACCTGAACCCGCGCTGGCATCCGCGCTTTTACAGTTCTTCCCGCCTCACCCTGAACGTCACGCGGCGGGCGATGGTCCAGGCCGGTTACTCGCCTTCCGTACGGGTTTTCGAGGCCGCGGCTTGCGGCGCTACCATGGTTTCCGACAACTGGCCCGGACTCGATTCCTTTTTTGTGCCTGGGAAGGAGATCCTGATTCCCGCCGGTCCCGACGATGTGGTTACGTATCTAACCGCAACCGATGAGGCCGAGCTACGCCGCATTGGCCGGAGCGCGCAGGAACGGGTGCTGGCCGAGCACAGCGCTGAGCGCCGCGCCCAGCAGTTCGAGCAGTATGTCAGCGGGGTCGGGGCGGTCCCGCTCCGGTCTGCCGCTGAACCTGCGATCGCCGCCTAGCAAGTTCTTTCCTTTTCGCGCGATTCGTGCTGCTGGAATCGCACCAGGATAACTCGCTCGCCCTTCGCCGCATCCATCTAGCAGGGGCTGAACTCCGTTCCTCTCTACTTGCAAGCCAGAAAAAATCCTGGAGGTGTACCTGGTGAGAGTTGCTATTGTCGCGCCACCGTTTATAAGTGTCCCGCCCCGCCGCTACGGCGGGACAGAGTTGTTCATTGCCCAGTTAGCGGCAGGATTACAGAAGTCTGGGCTGGATGTCGTGGTTTACGCCAACGGCGAATCCAATGCCGGGACCGAAACCCGCTGGCTCTTCCCCACAGCACAATGGCCCATCAAAGGCGAGGTTCACGACAACCTCAAGGATCTGAATCACACCACCTGGGCGATCAAGGATGCGGCTCGCACCTGCGATCTTATTCATATCAATAATGCTCCCGGCCTGATCTGCTCCCGCTTTGTCCACCGTCCTTTCGTGTACACCATTCATCATCCTCACATACCGGAGCTGAGCGATTTCTATAGCTACTTCCCGGAAATCAATTACGTCACCATCAGCGACTTCCAGCTTCGCCAGGAAACCATGCCGCACCTGCAGACCATTCATCATGGCCTGGATCTTACCCAGTATCAGTACCGCGAGAAAAAGCAGGACTACGTGGCTTTCCTGGGACGGATCGCGCCCATCAAGGGGCCTCACCTCGCCATTCAGGCAGCCAAGAAGGCCGGCGTGCCCTTGAAGATTGCCGGCGAAGTCCAACCCATGTTCCGCGATTATTTTGAGACCGAAATCAAGCCTCATCTGAGTGGCAGTTTCATCGAATACATAGGCGAGGCTGATTTGGCAGCCAAGAACGAGCTCCTGGGAAATGCCCGAGCCATGCTGTTTCCTATTCAGTGGGACGAGCCTTTTGGCCTGGTGATGCTCGAAGCTATGGCATGCGGCACGCCGGTGCTGGCTCTCCCTGGGGGTTCGGTGCGAGAAGTCATTGAGAACGGAGTGAACGGCTTCATCTGTCAATCCGTGGAGGAGATGGCCTCGCGGGCGCGCGAAATTGGCCAGGCGATTGCCCCCGCCATGGTGCGCCAGCATGTGCAGGAGAGATATTCGCTGGAGCATATGGCGGCGCGTTACGTTAAGCTGTATCAGGGCATTCTGGCGGCCGGACAGGCCTCCCAGATTTCCGCTCTGGTCGAGGAGCAACGTGCGGTGGCATGAGCACGCGAGTTTCGATTCCGCAAGCGGAGTTGGTGGAAATTCCGTCGCCCTACGTGGAACCGCGGGTCGCGTTTCAGACCCTGGAGCCGCGCAAGGTCAACAACCTCACTCTCATTGAGGGTAAGACCTTTTTGTCCACCACCGTTGCCGGCGACATTACGCCCGCGGGCGCGCCTGACGTGGGTTTTTTCCACGACGATACCCGCTTCCTCAGCTACCTGGAGCTGAAGGTGGGCGGGCATCGCGCCGTGGTGCTCTCCTCCAGCACGGAAAATACATTTGTCTCGCAAATCGAGCTGACTACCGGCAACATCACTCTGCGTGATTCCTTCGACCTGCCGGAGAACACCATCCACATCCGGCGCGAGCAGTTGCTGGGCGAAGACACCTTCTTTGATCGTTTCACATTTGAGAACTTCAATCTGGCGCCGGTGGAGATCTTCATTGAGCTCTCCTTCGAGGCTGATTTTGTGGACGTATTCCAGGTGCGCGGCTGCCCGCGTTCCGAACACGGCCAGTACTATCGCCCCGTGGTGGAGCACGACCGGCTTTCCTTCTACTACCGCGGGCGGGATGGAATTTTGCGCCAGACGCTGATCGCTATGCGCCCGGCGCCGGCGCACCTGGGCGAGCGCAGCGCCCGCTGGGAGATGCAGCTGCCGCCGCTGAAGCAGTTTCAGATGGAGGTCACGGTTACTCCCGGTGTCGAAGGCCAGCAGCCGCCAGAGCGCACCTACGATTTTGGCGCCAACTTGCGGCGCCGCCGCGAAAACTACGCCGAATGGGAGAGCATTTCCACCATCTTCAGCAGCAGCCATGGCGTGTTCGACGCCGCGCTGCAGACCGCCATCGGCGACTTCCATGCCCTGCAAATCCCCGACGGCAACCAGTGCACCATCGGCGCCGGCATTCCCTGGTTCGCCACCCTTTTCGGGCGCGACTCCATCATCGCGTCCTACCAGGCGCTGGCTCTCAACCCCCAACTCGCTATTGACACCTTGCGCGTGCTGGCCCGCTACCAGGGCACCGAGCACAACGACTGGCGCGACGAGGAGCCGGGCAAAATCCTGCACGAGCTGCGCACCGGGGAGATGACACGCAGCGGCGAGATGCCCTTTGGGCCCTACTACGGTTCCGTAGATGCCACTCCGCTGTTCCTCATTCTGCTCAGCGAAACCTACAACTGGACCGCCGACGATGAGCTGATGCGGGAATTGTTGCCGGCCGCTTACCGCGCCCTTGACTGGATTGACCGCTACGGCGATCTGGACGGCGACGGCTTTGTCGAGTTCTTGCGGCGCTCGTCCAAAGGCCTGGTCAACCAGGGATGGAAGGACTCCTGGGACGCGAACATGCGCTCCGATGGCGCCGTGGCCCGGCCACCGCTGGCGCTGGTGGAAGTGCAGGGCTATGTGTACGAGGCCAAATACCGCATGGCTTCGCTGCTGCGAGCCTTTGGTGACACCGGGCGAGCCGAGCGCCTGCGCAGGGAAGCCGCCGACCTCGCCAAGCGCCTGGAGAAAGCATTCTGGATGCCGGGTCCCGGCTACTACGCCATGGCGCTGGACGATAAAAAACGTCCGCTGGAAGTGATCTCTTCCAACGCCGGCCAGCTCCTTTTCACCCGCGTTCTAACCCGAGACCGCGCCCGCGCCGTCGTGAACCGGATCATGCATGAGGACATGTTTACCGGCTGGGGCTGGCGCACGCTGGCCAGTTCGGAGCGCGTGTTTAACCCGCTCAGTTATCACCGAGGCTCGGTTTGGCCGCATGACAATTCGCTCATCGCCCACGGCATGGCGCTCAACGAATTTCGCCGACCGGTGCTGCGCCTGCTGACCGCAATGTTCCAGGCGGCGCTCAACTTCCGCGACTACCGCCTGCCCGAGCTGTTCTGCGGGGTGCAGCGCCGGGAAAACGACGAGCCGGTACACTATCCCGTTTCCTGTTCGCCGCAGGCCTGGGCCTCGGGCGCGCTGCTGCTGATACTTTCGTCCGTCCTGGGAATTCGGCCCAGCGCGCCGCGAAAAGAACTGAACATTGTTAACCCCGAGTTACCTGACTGGCTCGACCACCTGCACATCCGCAACCTGCGTGTGGGCAAGAGCCGCGTGGGGCTGGACTTCACCCGTCGCCGCGACCGCACCTTCTGCAATGTGGTGGATATTGGTGGCGACAAGCTGCTGGTGAATGTGGCGTTCAAGAAGTAGCAGTCTGCAATCAGCCGTTAGCATTCAGCCGTCAGCATTCAGCCCCAGAGCTGAGCGGTGGCATCACAGTAGTTGGCATTTAGCACTTAGTATTAGCCAAAGGTTTTGCCGTTATGGAACCCCGATTTTAAGTTAAAGGACTTTTGCTGAAGATAGCAAGACGTTCAGGCGGCTGAGTGCTGATTGCTGACTGCTGATTGCTTCCTTCGCCGCTGGCCAGTTAATCTAGGCAATTCACATTGGAGGCTACATGTCAGACGTCAAGATTACAGTTCGCAGGAACGGACCTTTTCGCGTGGAAGCTGCCCCCGGCAGCATTGAGATCGTGGATGCCGACGGCAACCCCTACGACCTCTCGGCGAAGATGAAAGAGGGCAAGCTCGCCTTCTCCCTCTGCCGCTGCGGCGGGTCCGTGAACAAGCCTTTCTGCGATGGCACTCATTCCCAGATTGGCTTCCAGGCCGCCGAAGCCGCAGTCAAAGCCTCCGACCAGGCACAGAGTGGAACGACAACCCAGGGCGGACTGCCTCCGGAAGCCGATGCTTCGCGGCTGAAAGTGTAGGGGCCAAATGCGGCGGCGCTGAGGGATTTTTAGTATCCTTCGCCCTCGGCTTCCAGCTTCACCTTGCCGCGGAAGAGGCGATAAACAAAGAAGAAATATCCCAGAGCGAGGATCATGCCCAGAATCCACCAGATGATGCCGATGGTCAGCCCGTAGTGCGCCGCGGCGGTATTGTAGATGGTGAGGCTGTAGGCCGGGTCGGTGCTGGCGGGAAGCACGTTGGGATAGAGGGCAAAAGCTGCGCCCACCAGCATGGCTGCCAAATATAGGATTGAGCCGGCAAACGCCAAGCGTTCTTTTTGCGCCACTGTGCCGTGCAGGATCATTCCCAGCGCCCCAGCCACCACGAGCGGGATCAGCAGGCCGACGGGATGCGCATGAT